>WLDY01000032.1 GCA_009704555.1 Actinomycetota bacterium
GCACTCGGTGACGAAGTGCATGTGAAGGAGCAAGCGGCACGTTACGCCAATCGCAGATCTCGGTTGCGTCCGGTTCTCGAAAGTCTTGGATTTCGAACCGAACATTCAGAGGCTGGTCTCTATCTTTGGTGCAGCAACGGGCGAAGCGATTGGGAACAGGTGGAGTGGTTCGCCGAGCGAGGCGTCATAGTCACGCCGGGTCGCTTCTATGGTGAGGCTGGGATCAATCACATCCGTATCGCTTTGACCGCAACGGATGAGGCGATCGACAAGGTGATCGGGCGGATCACCGAGGAAGGGTAGGAGGGCGAAAGATGCCAGATTCAAGCCCTGCCGCGATCCTTCTCGTCGGTGGGCGGGGAACGCGACTTGCTCCACTGACCGATCTCACACCGAAACCGATGCTTCCTGTCGGTGGCGTGCCATTCACCCTCCATCAGATCCTGCAAGCGCGAAGCGCCGGAATCAAGCGGATCGTGCTTGCGACAAGTTATCTCGCTGAAGTCTTCGAACCATATTTCGGAGATGGTTCCCGTTTCGATTTGGAGATCCGGTACGCGGTCGAAAAGGAAGCGCTCGGTACCGGCGGTGGAATTCGCAACGCTGCAGAACTCCTCGATAGAAGTGACGACGCACCTATCGTGATCTTCAACGGTGATGTCCTCTCTGCACATGATCTCGCTGGGCAGATCCGTCGTCACAGAGAGCGCGATGCCGATGTCACTTTGTATCTGACCAAGGTCGAAGATGCCCGGGCATATGGAGTCGTTCCGACCGATGGCGAAGGTTGGGTGGAGGCTTTCCTTGAGAAGATGGAGAATCCGATCAGCGATCAGATCAACGCGGGCTGCTATGTCTTTCGTAGGTCAGTGATCGATGAGATCCCATCAGGGCGCGTTGTTAGCATCGAGCGTGAGACATTCCCATCACTCCTCTCTGCTGGCAGACGAGTGCAAGGTTTCATCGACGAGGGATACTGGCGAGATATTGGTACGCCGTCGGCGCTGATCGCTGCCTCCGCAGATTTGATCACGGGGCGCTTTCGCTCCCCAGCGACACCGACCCCGAACTCCCCGAGTGGGGCTGGATACATCGCCCCGACGGCCCAGATTTCAGAAAATGTGGTGGTGGCAGAGGGCTCAGTGATCCTCGACGGGGCCACCATCGGCGAGGGCTCAAGAATTCTGGGAAGCATCATCAGCGAAAAAGCAGTGATTGACGCTGGTTCCGTCATCCGAACATCTTTCGTCGCCCCGCACTCACAGATCGCGAGGATCGATGTCGAGGGTGAGATTTTGGGGTTCTAGACCCTCTCTTCCGCGCTTGACTTCTGTGAGTTACATGAATGTAATACAGCCTATTGAAGGGGCCTAGCGAGGCTCCTTATTTGCGAATTGGAGTAGCGCTGGCATGCTCAAACCCTCATCACCTGATGCGAACCCTCGACGCGAGAGCGGTTACCGCGAATCTGGACCAAGCGTCCAGCTAGGAAGTGGAGAGATCCTTGAACTGTCATGGCAAGAGCGAGCTCTCTGCGCTCAGACAGACCCTGAAGCTTTCTTCCCAGAAAAGGGTGGCTCTACTCGCGAGGCGAAGCGAGTCTGCATGTCATGCGAAGTCCGAGCAGAGTGCTTGGAGTACGCGCTCGCTCATGACGAGCGGTTCGGTATCTGGGGCGGACTCTCAGAGCGTGAACGTCGTCGCCTCAAGCGTCGCCCTGCTTGATCCTTGTAATCCAACTCTTCTCAAGTCGCGCTCTTTCTCTTACTCCCGTCTAGTCGGGAGGATTCCTTCATGATTCGTGTCACCGCCATCATGGTCTCGCACGATGGTGCGGGTTGGTTGGCGCAGAGCGTCGCCGCCCTGGCTTCGCAATCGCTCGCAGTCGATCGTGTCGTCGCGGTCGATACAGGTTCCACCGATGACTCCGTGAGGATGTTGCGTAGCGCTGGGATCCATGTGATCGATTCCGAGCGCACACTTGGTTTCGGCGATGCGATCAAGTTGGCTCTCGATGCCACTCCACCATTCACTGGAACTAGATCCGCCAAGAGATCAAAGAACTCAGTCGATTCGGATCCAGCCATCGAAGAAGAGTGGTTGTGGATCCTCCATGATGACTGCGCACCCGCGAAGGATGCTCTGGCACGTTTGGTGGCGGCAGTCACCGATCGGCCGCAGGTAGCGGTCGCCGGACCCAAACTGCGCGGTTGGCATGATCGCAAACACCTCCTCGAGGTCGGAGTCAGTATCGCGACCAATGGCGCGCGGTGGACCGGGTTGGAGTATCGCGAGCAGGACCAAGGCCAGCATGATGATGAGCGTGATGTCCTCGCAGTGAGTACTGCGGCGATGTTGGTCAGACGCGATGTCTTTGAAGAGCTCGGCGGATTCGATCCGCACCTCTCGCTCTTCCGTGATGATGTCGATTTCGGTTGGCGTGTTCGCACCGCTGGCTACAGCGTGATCGCCGTCCCAGAGGCAGTCGCATTCCATGGTGAGGCGGCGGCCAATGAGCGCCGTTCGATCGACGTCCATGAGGCATATCTGCATCGTCCACTTCTCCTTGATCGTAGGAATGCCGCCTATGTCCTCTTGGCCAACGCTTCATTGCTCTATCTGCCACTACTCGGACTTCAACTCTTGATCGGTTCCTTGGCGCGAGCTCTCGGTTATCTCGTAGTCAAACTTCCTGGATACGCACTCGATGAATTGGGTGCGGTTGCACTCGTCTTGATAAAGCCACAGCAGATCTTCGCGGCTCGTCGATCAAGGCGAAAGGAGAAACTTCTCTCTGCATCATCGGTAAAGAGTTATCTCCCACCACGAGGGGTACAACTCCGACTGCTCTTCGAACGAGCTCGCGATGCGGTGAGCGAGTACTTCCAAGCAAGGACCAGTTTCCATCTGATGCCACAGAGTGAGTCCCGATCGGTCCTTGACCTCAACGACGAATCTCTGGCAGACGAGGATCTCTTGATCCCAGATGAGAGATCGACGCTGCGTCAGTTGATGACTCGTCCCAGCTCGCTCTTTGCGATGGCAGTCCTTCTCATCACCTTGATCGCCTCGAGGAACCGGATCGGCGACCTCGCCGGGGGAGCGCTCTTGCCAGCGCCCGATGGTGGGATGGATCTGATCGCCAAATACTTGGAGTCGTGGCATCCGATCGCGCTAGGTTCGAGCGCCAACTCTCCGACCTGGATCTTGATTACGGGCCTCTCATCGGTGCTCTTCCTTGGAAACCTCCAACTCTTCATCACCGTCTTCTTCTTGCTCGCTCTTCCCATCACAGTGCTGATCGGTTATCGCTTCGCCAAGCGCCATACCAGCTCTAGCCTGATCGCACTCTTGGCTGCACTCGTCTACGGCTTCTCACCACCGGTTCTCTTCGCACTCACCCATGGTGCGATTGGGACTCTGGTGGTTGCGATGATCGCACCGATCGTGATCCGATCCCTACAGCAGGCTTTCGAAGTCGAGCGATTGACCATCCGATCGTTGGCGGGATACGCGCTTGTCTATGGACTCCTCCTCTCTTTCTCGCCACCAGCATTCATCATCGTCGCGGCATGGCACTTCCTCGCCTCCGCGATCCAATCGATCGCTGCCTATCGTCAAGGAGAGTGGTCCTTGATGCTTGATCGGATCTATCGCCGCAGCGCGATCTTGCTCGGTGCGATCGCAGTCAATGTCCCGTGGTCGTTGGAGTTATTGATCCATCCTTCGCGCGCGCTCCTTGAACCAGGTCTTGCACTCGAGAGCGAGAGCGCTCTCATTCTCTTCGCCAATCCTGGCCAGAGTTGGTGGCTCCTCTCGGCGGCCCCAGTGCTCACCATGATCGCACTCTTCCGCTCAGCCAATCGCTTCGCTGCATTGCTCGCACTCTTCACCCTTGTCGTTGCTGCGATCCTCTCGCTCTTTGATATCGCTGGACATGGATCAAGTCGACTGACCACACCATCTCTCGGTGGCAGTTTGATGCTCTTCGTTGCGATCTCTCTCATCGCCGGTTTGGCACTGGTCGAAGAGGTCCTACCGCGAATCCGCGATACAGCCCTGAATCTCCGACACATCGCCACCTTGGTGATGGCACTCTCCGTTGCAGTCTCGCTCCTTGCCTCCATCATCTGGTGGGTTGGACCGGGTGCGAATGGTCCGCTCCGCGCAGAGAAGGAACTCTCGGTGCCGGAATTCATCACTGCCAACGCCACTACTGAGGAGCGATTCAAATCGCTGATCCTCCGTCAACGTGAGGGAAGGCTCTTCTACTACGTCGTGCGAGATCGCGAGTTGGAGTTGGGCGACTCTGATCTCATCTATGGAAGCAGTCGAAGAATCGATGAAGCGGTCTCTGGACTCGTCACCGGGGTTGGGATCGACACCAGCATCATCTTGGGACAGAACGGGATCCGTTATCTCTTTCTGGCTTCGCCCTATAACAAGGGATTGGCGCGAACGATCGATGGCATCGGTGGATTCACGAGGGCGAGTTCGACGGATGTCGGCATCGTCTGGAAGGTAGTAGCCGCCAACGCTCGACTCTCTCTCACTCCCTTCGATCAGAGCACTGACGCAAGCGCGGTCGATGTCGCGATAGCAAGTGGAGAAGTATCTGCCGAAGGCACCATCTCGCGAGCGGGGGTCGTCACACTCGCGGAGAGATTTGATGGAAGATGGAAGATGTTGGTCAACTCCCGTCCCGTTCCGCTCTCGGAGAGCATCGAAGGCTTGCCACAGTTCGAAGTGGTCGAACCAGGCGAGTTCATCCTCTTCCATGACGGCACGGCGCGTCGGGGATGGCTCTCACTCCAAGTGATCGCACTCTTGCTCGCTCTCATCCTTGCCACACCGGCGAGAAGACGTCGCGCTGAGGTTCCGATCGAGGAGCTCTCATGAGGACTCTGACTGCGCGCAGTACGAGCGCGATCTCTCTCGTGCTCGGCCTCGTTGTCGTCTTGATCGCAGCGTTGCAGAGCGATCCACTCGCTCAGATCGAGCGGACCTCATCGATCCCAGCGACGGTCTGCCCTAAGTTCGAGGATGAGGCACGAGCGACTGCGTTGCTGCCATCGAACCGCACCTCGATCAAATCGGCAAAGAGCAGGAAGTCTGGATTCACGCGCGCTCGGGTCAATCCTTATCCACTCAATAACACCAGCATCGTGGTCGAAGGTGGCGAGGTGAATTCGATCGTGTTGCGAACACGAACCCGCAACTACACCGCTGCGACCAATTGTCTGATCGGAGATGGTGATCAATGGTTCGTCGGCGCAAGCGGTGCGCTTGGCTCACGTGCTCGCATCCTGGCGGTCAATTCTGGCTTGAGTGCGTCATCACTCGAGATCTTCGCATTCGATCGAAGTGGCGAGGCTGGAAGTCGTGCCATCACCATCCCGCCAGTCTCGCAGCGTGAGATCCGTGTCGACTCGCTCGTACCGGGAACGGATGCGAGTGCGATCCGTGTCTTGACGCGATCAGGTCGCGTGAGCACCTTCGTCATCGACGAGCGGAGTCGGGGACTTAGCAATCTCGGTGGTGACTTCCTCGCATCTCAGACTCCAGCGACGACTCTCACCATCGCAGGAATTCCAACCCGCTTGGGTGGAGTAGCGATCCCCAACCATCGGATCGAGATCCTGGCGACAGGCGCTCGCGCCTCAGTCGTCAATGTGGAATTGCTCAGTGATGGCACGCGTTTCACGCCGGTCGGTTTGAGTGAGGTCACAGTGCAACCCGGCGAGGTCAAGCGCCTCCCACTTCCTGATGAGTTGGGTGGTCGGGTCGTAGCGATCGTGATCACCGCTACCGAAGAGGTGGCTGCATCAGTCATCTCCGCTACCGGACGAGAGTTCGCATTCTCGACGCCATCAGTTGCGTTGGAGTCATATCAATTCAATGTCGGTGGGTTGGAGCCGATCCTCTCCTTCGCGGCCAAGGCGATTCGAGTCGACGTAGCGATCACCTCTCGATCCGGGAGGGTTCGAAGCGAGCGGCTTACCGGTGCAGAGATTCTCAATTGGAGAGTGCCCAGCAACAGTCGGAAGATCGCCATCACGAGTGCATATCCGGTCCACATGGCGGCGACATGGTCGGGCAGTGATGGATTCACCTCGATGCCACTCAATCCTGGGACAGAACTTGAGCGATCATCGACACCTACCTTCGATATCGACGCACTCGTCGACCGGTGACACCTCGCGAGTCATCCACTCTTCCTTCATATTGCGCTACTAGGCTAATCAACATGGCTCATCGCTCTGGGATCCGCCGTTGCAGTAAGAGTGGCTGCACTGAGCGCGCTGTCGCCACCCTCTCCTACAACTATGGTGAACAGGCTGCGACCCTGGTGCCCTTGCAGCAGTACCAAGAACCACATAACTACGACCTATGTCTGGCTCATAGCGAACGCTTGACCGTGCCTCGGGGTTGGAGCGTTGTCACTGCGGAGTTGGGGCGCGAGCCGAGTCCCCAAGATGAGGACTTCTCAGCTATCGCAGCTGCGATCAGGGATGTTGCTGTCGCTGAAGAGAAGCAGAGCGATGGCGATGATTCGTCACAACCTGAACTTCGCCGTCGCGGCCATCTTCGCGCCCTCTAGTAGGCAGAGACTCTTAGACGAAGATGATCAAGGACTCAACGCTCGATTCCATCATCAAGGCCTATGACATCAGGGGCCTTGTCGGTAAGGAGATCAACGAGGAGTTCACTTTCGCTGCCGGCAGCGCATTCGCTCGTTTCCTTGAAGCGGAGCGCGAACCGGGGACGGTCGTCATCGGTGAGGATATGCGCCCATCATCATCACCACTTGCGACTGCCTTCAGCGATGGCGTGACCAGTCAAGGTCTTGATGTGATCCGTATCGGACTCGCATCGACCGATCAGCTCTACTTCGCCTCTGGCGATCTCGGTCTACCTGGTGCGATGTTCACTGCCAGCCATAACCCGGCCAGCTACAACGGCATCAAGCTCTGTCGCTCCTTCGCGCGCCCGATCAGCATGGATTCAGGTCTGGCATGGATCAAGTCAGCGATCAAGGAAGGGACTCCGATCCCGAATCGACCCGTCGGTACCTCGCGTGATCAGGAGATGCTCACTGATTACATCGACTTCCTCTTCTCGCTCTTCGAGATCGACTTCACTGCTGGCAGAGAGTTGACCATCGCCATCGATGCTGGCAATGGAATGGCAGGACATACCGCCCCTGGCGTCTTCGAGCGGGTAGGAGCGAAGATCGTCCCGCTCTACTTCGAACTCGATGGCACATTCCCCAACCACGAAGCCAACCCGATCGATCCAGAGAATCTCAAGGA
>WLDY01000033.1 GCA_009704555.1 Actinomycetota bacterium
AAGGACATCACGGCGATCTGCCTTCTCTCCGCGCCTGAAGGAGTAGCAACGGTCGAGCGAGCATTCAAGGACTCCGACTTCCCCATCACCATCGTCACTGGAGCGATGGATGAGAAGCTCAACGAGCATGGCTACATCGTCCCGGGTCTTGGTGACGCTGGCGATCGACTCTATGGCGTGGTGTAAGGGAATCTCGTAATCGATGAATACTTCCCCCGGATATGCGATCACGATAAGGATCGAAGGAAAACCTGAGTTCCAACCCGTGGCAGAGATCAGCACCATCATCTCTCGCGAAGGTGGAGCGGTCACAGCAATCGATGTGGTCGATTCGCAACTCGATCTCGTCGTCATAGATGTCAGTTGCAATACCGTCAATCAAGAGCACGCGGAGAAGGTGACAGCAGCCCTTGGCGCTTCCCCGGTCCTCACCGTCCGCAAAGTCTCGGATCGCACCTTCTTGCTCCACCTAGGCGGCAAGATTGAAGTGAATTCCAAGGTCCCCTTGAAGACGCGCGACGATCTCTCTCGTGCATACACACCAGGAGTCGCACGGATCTGCCAGGCGATTGCCAAGGACAAGAGCGATGCGCGCCGCCTTACGATCAAGCGCAATACCGTCGCTGTCGTCACTGATGGGTCAGCGGTGCTCGGCCTTGGCAATCTCGGCCCTGAGGCAGCGCTCCCGGTGATGGAGGGAAAGGCAGCGCTCTTCAAGCGCTTTGCTGATGTCGATGCATGGCCAGTATGTCTCGATACCCAAGATGTCGATGAGATCGTCCGTACCGTCCAATTGATCGCACCTGTCTATGGCGGAATCAACCTCGAGGACATCTCCGCTCCTCGGTGCTTCGAGATCGAAGCGAGGCTTCGAGAACTCCTCGACATCCCAGTCTTTCATGATGATCAGCATGGCACCGCGGTCGTGGTCCTGGCCGCGCTTCGTAATGCCTTGAAACTAGTCAAGAAGGATCTCGCTGCGACCAAGATCATTCTCAATGGCGCAGGCGCAGCAGGAACTGCCATCGCTCGGCTACTAGTCCTCGCAGGAGCAAAGAACATCATCGGCTTCGACAAGAACGGTGTCATCGACAAGAACCGCCAGGCATCAAATGAGATGCGGCAATGGTTCATCGATCAATGTAATCCAACCAATTTCTCCGGAACTCTCTCGGAAGCGATGAAGGATGCTGATATCTTCATCGGTGTAAGCGTTCCGAATGTCTTGAGCGAGGCAGATGTCGCTTCGATGGCAAAGGGATCGATCATCTTCGCACTTGCCAATCCTGATCCTGAGATTGACCCGGTTCTGGCAAGGAAGCATGCGACAGTCGTCGCTACCGGACGTAGTGATCAACCAAACCAGATCAACAATGTCCTTGCATTCCCAGGAATCTTCCGAGGACTCCTCGACGCGGGTGCCAAGCAAGTCACCGATGAGATCCTCGTTGCCTGTGCAGATGCGATCTCCTCATGTGTCAGTGAGTCGCAACTCAACGCATCATTCATCGTGCCAAGCGTCTTTGATACCAATGTCGTGAAAGCAGTGGCTGAAGCAGTCAAGAGCCACATCACTTCGTAAAGGTCGGGACTTGGCCTAAGAGGGTCTCTTGGGTCCTTGATGAAACTTGCTGTAAGCGAAGATCATCGGTGCCCTCTCGCTCGATGACATAGCGGCTACCTCGCCGACGATGATCGTGTGATCGAAAGTTTCGAAGCGATCGGTGGTCCGACATTCGAGTCTTCCCACCACACCATCTAGTACCGGAGTCCCAGCATTGGAAACCGTGTAATCAAGGCCTTCGAACTTATCCGGCACTCCCTTACGCGCAAAGCGTTCAATCAGACTCTGCTGATCATCTGCCAGGAAGTGCACCGCCCAGTTCTCTGCCTTAGCCCAAAAAGAGTAGCTCCCCGAATTGTGGTCGACGGTCCATAGCAACAGCTTCTTCGCCAACGAGATCGATGTGAGCGAGTTACAGAGGATTCCAACAGGTCTGTCGTCGGCAGCCATTCCGGTGACGAGAGCGACACCTGTCGGCCAAGTTGCCATGACTTTACGAAATGCCTGGGAGTCGAATTCTTTCTCAGAGAGAGACATTAGAGGGGAAGCCTACTTGAGCCGTCCGATCTTCAAGGTCTCGAGCCACTCGTTTGGCTCTCGTTGCCCATCATGCTCATCAAGGAATCTCTCCGAAGCATTGACGCCACACAGGCGCTTGATCGCGTTAGCGCCACCAGGATGGCGACTTGCGAAAGTAGTCAGGTCGTAGACGAAGCCCTCGACCACAGTCCAACAATCGGTCGCTTTGTTGTGAAGTGAGACTTCTTCTGCACTGTAATCATCGAACCCTAGCGCGATTGGGACTTTGGCTGCTGCGTACTTATCCTTCCAAACCGCCTCTGCGCCTGAGTGACCGACCAGGACGGTCAATCCGATGGTGGTGATACTCAGGAGAGCAGTGATGACTCTAAGGAGTTTTGAGACGAGTTCGATTCTCATGTAGAAGGAGAAGAGAGCGAAGAGGATGGTCGACCCGACCAACGCTGCAGCGACTGGGACAAGGATGTTGCCCCATTCGGCATGGGTCTCAGGAAGTCCAACGGCAGCCGCAAGAGAATCTCCAGAAGACTTCGCTACCAGAGCGGCAAGGGTGCAGAGAGTCACCAAAGCGATCGCAATCTGGTGGAATCTCTCGAATACTTGCACTTTCCACATAGCCAGGAGCAGACCCAAGGCGACAAGTGGCAAGAGGATCACGACCACATGCACGACGAGTGGATGTGCCGGTAGGGCTCCGATTGACGCCCAGGTACCACGCGGTAAGAGGAAGACAATGCCCAGAAGGAGTATGGAAGATGCTGACACCGTTGCAAATCTCCTCATAGGACGAGAGTAGCAACGCTCAAGGCGCCTAAGGTGTAACGAACCTGAGAGCCCACCGTGAGTCGAGTCTCACTTTAAGGAGTTAGGCGCCCTTCCTGAAACCCTTAGGGCAACTTGATCCGCTCACCTTCTTGATCACCTTTCCTCTGACACAGATGATCTTTGATGTAGCCGACTTCTTTTGCGCTACGACTTGAGCAGGCTGAGCAACCGTTCCCTTGAGGACGACTCTGATGGTGGGGCTCGAATAGGTGAAGTTGTATGCACCTAACGAGAGCCAACCCCCCTTCTCGCCCACCACAGTGGTGGCCACATTCTGCACACCGCTCTCAGAAGAGATCGAAACCGTGGCACTTACCGGCGCATCGGTGAAGCCATAGATGCAACGAGCAACCTTTGAACTCATGACGAGATCGTATGTTCCTTTGAAGACAGTGATGCCATCTGACTCGTAATGTGTTGCTGCTACTTTGTAATCGAGCGCCTCACTCGATTTGTCATAGACCGGCGGACCATCGAGATACTCGGCAGCATTGGTGGTGACTATTCCAGCGAGTGAATCAGTCTGATTGAGACACTTACGAACCTCATCGGCTACTTCGTAATTGCTCATCGTCTGCAGGGACCATGCCGTCGGAAGGGCCTGTGCACGATCACCGAGCGAGGGCAACCAGGATAGGAACTCGTCGAGGGTCTCCTGGTTGTGACCGAAATTCGCATCACGAAGAAGTGCGATCTCACTCAGAGGTTTCGACTTATTCGTATTCCCGAACAAAGGAGATCCGTAATTGGGTTTACCTTCATAGAATGACTTGATCGACTGTGGCGCAGTGGCGTTATCGACCCAGACGGCGTTGACCGGGATCTTGATTGGCTCTGCGGAGACCGTGATGGTGTTGCCACCGATGCTATTGACGCTCACATCGACCTTCGGTCCTTTGATTCGACCATGGAGCCATCCGGTGATCTTTCGCGAAAGGTCGACCGTCAGGCCATAGCGAAGATCCATTGGCAACGAATAACGAGCAGCACACTGGGTCAAAGATGCGATCGCGCAGGATGCTGGATAGCCACTTTCGCTGCCGATACTGGTGAATCCCTTGAGATAGAGCTTTGGATCGGTACTGACGCCACCAAATCCATGCTTCCCATCGATAATCTTCACTGCCGTGATGGAGATCGACATACTCTCCAACATGAACTCGGTCTGACCGTCAGCCACTCTCTTCTGCGCCGTCAACTGAGCCTTCACGAGATAGGTATCGCCGCCATTGTGCGGCGCTCCAGGAATGCGAATCAACGTGGGCGCAGCGCCATTCGGGACCTTGAGCGAAGCACTCCCTTTGAACGACTGAGGCGTCACTGCGGGGAACTCACCCTCGATCGAGTATGTCAGCGGCTTATTAGAAGCATCAGCGATGGTGATGTCTCGGATGCAGTCGATGATTACATTTTTGCTACATAGCGGAAGAATCGCATTGACGTAGACCTCTTGCCCATTGCATGCGCTGCTTGCGATATCGCTACAAGCGACTACGGCAGTTGCCTGGCCTGTGGAATCACGATCGATGCTGATCGCATAGGAAGGGAATCGATAGAGCGAACTGAGATCGTTGTGGTAGTAACCCTGGACGTTTCGAAAGCCCGGTGCCCATGGTGGAAGAAATTGCTCTGGCGATGAGGCGACGTAGCCATCGCAGGCATAGAAGTTTGGATCACAGTAGGTCGAAATCGGCTTCGTCTCATCGGGACCTATCGGAGCGGCCTCTGTCGTTACGGTTCCTTCTGCGATCGCTGGAATCAGCGAAGTGAAGGTGAGGCCCATAGCGAGTGTGATTAGGAAGAGCCGACCAACGATGGAGCGTTTGCGCATCCTCTGACTCCTTCATCTCGTTCGGCGACCTTCAGTCAATGTCGCTCAATGATGCTACTCCCGCCAGCCTCGCCTTACTAGCGTATTTGGCTCAGAAATCGGAGATTCTTTACTCTAACCAGAAGGCTCACACCGTCCGCAAGAGTGTGATTCTTCGGTCTAGCAAAACTACTAACATCTTGAAGAGTTCAGCCAATGGCATGGGGGAAAGATCCCTCATTCCATGAAGAAGGTCAAACAAGAGGGAAGTCAAAGCGCAAAGGTAATCTCGGTGTTGGAAAGAGATTGGGGACTCTGTCATTCTGGCAATCGATAGAGTACAAGTCACTTCAAGAATTGCCTTGATGCGATTGAAGCTACCAGTAATCTCCCTCACGCCAATCGCAGTAAGCGGTCCGTATCTCTTCTGAAGGACTGGAATCTCCGACGAGATACATCAATCCATCATCTTCATCAGGGGTAAGAGTCACTGCACCATTGATAACTACTCCACTCTTGCCCTCGAATCTTCTCCAACCAAATTTGTCGTAGAACTTGAATTCATCCGTGGAAAGCATGGATAGTTCATGTTGGATGGCACAAGTTTCACTGATGGTGGACATCAACTCGCTCCCAAAGCCCCGCCCCTGAAATCTGCGCGAGACTGCTACGCCCTCGAGATAGCCAACTCTTCTTGCTTGCCCATTGATGTGGATTTCTCTGGGGACTACCGCGCCATGGGTCACAATCTCGCCGTCGTAGGTCCCGACGAATCGAATACCTCCATAGGTGTGAAGCCAGTCCTCTTCGGAGAAGTCGTCTTCGTAGGCTTCACTCATCAGAGTTCTAAGCGCACTATGGTTGTGAGAGAAAAATTCCTCATCACTCTGGAAGATTGTGAGCGTCATCGTGATCCTTGAGTATCTGTAAGAGAATCTGTGGGCGGTGAGGGTTTCGAACCCCCGACATCCTCGGTGTAAACGAGGCGCTCTACCGCTGAGCTAACCACCCGGTAGTGAACGTAATACTACAACGCGGCTAGCGCAGCCTTGTAATCATCAATACTTCTCGACTCCGCAGGAGAAGTCACGATCGACCAATGGAGACGACCTTCCTTATTGACGATGAATGTGCCGCGGGTCGCAAATCCTCGCTCTGGGATGAAGACGTCGTAAGCCTTGCAGACCTCACCATGTGGCCAGAAGTCAGATAGGAGGTTGAAGTCGTACTTCTCTTGGGCTGCGAAGGCTTTGAGAGTGAATGCGGTATCGCACGAGATCGCTAGGAGTTCGACCTTCTCGTTATTGAATGCCGCCAGGTCATCACGAAGGGCACAGAGCTCACCAGTACAGGTTCCGGTGAATGCGGCCGGATAGAAGACGATGACGACGTTCTTCTTCCCTCGATAGGAGGAGAGCTTGATCTTCTCGCCATGCTGATTGGAGAGTTCGAAATCTGGGACGAGGTCACCGAGTTGCATTTCTTTCCATTTCTCTTTGGTATCTGCCTTGGGCTTGGGCTACTTCTTCTTACTTCTTCTTATTCGGACCTGACTTACTCGCATGACGCGGAGCGATCTTGGTGGCGATCCAATCCTTTGCGATCGGGATGGTCGAGGTGACGCTCAGACCAGCGGTGGGCGCTGCATCCTGGATCTCGCTCGCCTCGACGTGGCCATCACGACCGACCTTAGGAGTCATCAACCAGATCGGACCGTTCTCGGTGAGATAGGTGAGTGCATCGACGAGTTGATCGACGAGATCGCCATCACCATCACGCCACCAGAGGATCACCGCATCGACCACTTCAGAGGTGTCGTTCTCAAGGAGTGGTGAGCCGCAGGTGGCAACGACCTCAGCACGAAGGGAATCGTCAGAATCGTCGCCATAGCCGATCTCAAGAATCATCCAATCGGGTTGGATCCCCAGACGCATAGAAACTGACCCTGCGCCGGTCGGCGTATTCACAAGGAGAAGTCCACCCCCTTTGCTCGAGAAGTGCAAGGTGGGAAGCACCCAGAGCAGGTCGATTTTGGGCGTGGCGCAACAGTTGGGAAGATGGCCCCGTGAGCGCATCCGAGATCAACGAGGTTCCCGACCACGTCATAGACCAACTCGTCGATGTCGATCCCACCGAGACCGCCGAATGGAACGCCTCCTTTGACGCCGTCTTGAAGAACGCCGGTCCCAACCGCGCCCGCTACATCGCCCTCGCACTTCTCAAGCGAGCGCACGAGAAGGGAATCAACGTCCCGGCTCTTCGCGTCACCGATTACATGAACACCATCCCGCCGGAGCGCGAACCGAAGTTCCCTGGTGACGAGATGATCGAGCGACGAATCCGTGCCTTCATCCGTTGGAACGCCGCGCTCCTCGTCCATCGCGCACAAAGACCTGGCGTGGGAGTCGGTGGACACATCTCGACCTTCGCATCCTCCGCTGCGATGTATGAAGTTGGCTTCAATCACTTCTTCCGTGGCAAGGAGCATGCCGGCGGTGGCGATCAGATCTTCTTCCAAGGGCACGC
>WLDY01000034.1 GCA_009704555.1 Actinomycetota bacterium
GATCCTTTCGATCGCAGAACGTTCACCTTCCGAGACGAAGAGCCCGAATCCTCGAGCCTAGTTAGAAGTCTTTCTCGCCTCGCTTGACTTGAGGTAGAGGTGCGCGAAGTCGTCGGATCTGCGTTGATCGGACCCAGCCATACATGGCGAGACCCTTAGTCGGCTCTCCAGGGAATCGACGCTTTACCTCCGCCTTGATCCGTTTCCCGATCAATACACCCTCGATCACTGAATAGAGCGCAACGGCATAGAGCACGATGGTTGCACCGAGTCTTACTTGAAGATTGGGACTGAGTCCAAGGAAGAGCAAGACCATCACGATGGGTAGGAAGAACTCACCGATCGAACGACGCGAATCGATGTAGTTACGTACGAAGCGACGCACAGGGCCACGATCGCGAGGAGGAAGTGCACTCTCATCTCCGCGCATGAAGGCCGAGCGTTGTGCGACGCGAGAACGTCGAGCCTCCTCCTTGAGGATCTTCTTCTGCACTTTGTCAGCAGCGGGAGCGAGGCGAGGGATGATCCGCTCTTTCTCAGCCTCTTTGCGTTTGCGAGTAGGTCGACCCTTTTTCTCGTTCACTCAAACTCCTTAGCCCTCGGTCTGTGGTGCAATGGAGGCATCCTAAATGAGCGGTTGAAATCAGTCGCTATGGGCCGTCTGGGGGAGTGAGAGCATTCGCTCAAGAGCGATTCGGGAGTGGTGCGCGGTGGTCTCGTCGACAGAGATCACATTTACGATCTGACCCGCAGCCAGGGCTTCCAATGCCCAGACCAGATGTGGGAGATCTATCCGATTCATCGTGGAGCAATAGCAGATGGTCTTGTCGAGGAAGTGGATCTCTTTCTCAGGGTTCTCATTGGCAAGCCTTCGCACGAGGTTCAATTCCGTCCCGATCGCCCACTTTGATCCGTTAGGAGCGTTGCGCACCGTGGAGATGATCATCTCGGTGCTTCCGACGTGGTCGGCTGCCATCACGACTTCATGCGGACACTCAGGATGTACCAGTATCGAGACTCCAGGAATCTCTGAACGGCGATCCTGGACATTCTTGAGGGAGAACCGGCCATGGACGGAGCAGTGGCCCCGCCAAAGGATGACCTTGGCCGCTCGGATCTGGTCGTCAGTGAGCCCACCACGTGGTTTCCAAGGGTTCCAAAGGACGCAGTCATCGAGTGAGAAACCAAGATGTCTCACCGCAGTGTTGCGACCGAGATGTTGATCCGGAAGGAAGAGGATCCGCTCTCCCTGCTGCAGCGCCCACTTCATCGCGCGCTCTGCGTTGGATGAGGTGCAGATCGTTCCGCCATGCTCACCAGTGAAGGACTTGATGGCCGCTGAGGAGTTCATATAAGTGACTGGGATCGTCGAAGAATCGATTCCCAATTCGGAGATGACCGTCCAAGCATCGCGGACCTGAGAAAGGGTCGCCATATCTGCCATCGAGCAACCAGCAGCGAGGTCCGGGAGGATGACGCGTTGCGCCTCGGAAGTGAGTATGTCGGCGCTCTCGGCCATGAAATGAACGCCGCAGAAGACGATCAATTCGGCCTCGCGGTTCTCCGCCGCCGCCTGAGCCAGTTTGAAGGAGTCCCCGGTGATGTCGGCGAACTGAATAACTTCATCACGTTGGTAGTGGTGACCCAAGATCATCACTCGTTTACCGAGCGCTGCCTTCGCCTTCTTCGCCCGTTCGACGAGATCGGGATCGCTCGGCGTAGGTAGTTCGCCGGCGCAGGTCACGCCTCGCTCGCTATCTAGGTCTGGCTTGGTCCCGGCCTTGAGGAACTCCACGAGCGAGAGAGACATGGACTCAGTCTAGTTGCTGAGAAGAAAGAGCGTCTTTTGATGGCTCTCTCAGTAGGCAGGTACTCAGGTACTGAAGCACGCACATGAAGAGGCGATAGTGAGGGTAGGGCGATAACATTCGCGATAGGAAACGACGAAGCCCCGCAAGTTCTTCGGAGTGAAAGTCGATTCGAGAAGGACCCAAGGAAGAGATGAAGGAGACGAAGACGATGAGTAACGAGACAGCAGCAATGACTGGAGTCATCTTGACCGATGTCGCCGCAAGCAAGGTCGGATCTCTTCTCGCTCAAGAGGGTCGTGACGACCTCGTCCTTCGCATCGCTGTGCAACCTGGAGGTTGCTCGGGTCTTCGTTACCAGCTCTATTTCGATGATCGTGTCGAAGAGTCCGATGCAGTGGCATCGTTTGGATCAGTCAGGGTCGTGACCGACAAGATGTCAGCGCCGTATCTCATGGGAGCCAGCATCGACTACGTCGACACGATTGAGAAGCAGGGCTTCACGATCGATAACCCCAACGCGCAGGGTTCCTGCGCTTGTGGCGACTCTTTCAACTAAGCCTCGCACCCATTCGCATCACCTCAGGTAGCCTTCGATTCATGGGGTGCGCATGAGAATCGCCGTGACCGGGTCGGTCGGACGCGATCACTTGATGACATTCCCGGGCAAATTCACAGATTCGCTCGTAGCGGACTCACTCTCGAAAGTCTCACTCTCCTTCCTCGTCGATGGTCTTGATGTAAGGCGTGGTGGATGTGGGGCAAATATCTCCTTCGGCATGGCAGCCCTCGGTCTCAATCCAGTCTTGATTGCCTCTGTCGGCGCAGATTGGGCTGACTACGAAGCATGGTTGTCGCGTCACGGCGTGGACACCGCGCATGTCCGAGTCTCTAACTCACTCCACACAGCGCTCTACATGGTCACAACTGACACGGATCTGAATCAGATCGCTTCCTTCTTCCCGGGCGCGATGAGCGAAGCGCGCGAGATCGAACTGGGACCAGTGATGGAACGCGCAGGTCACTTTGATCTAGTCGTTATCTCGCCAGACGATCCGGAGGCGATGATCAGACATACGGAGACCTGCCGAGCCCTTGGGATCCCGTTCGCTGCTGACCCTTCGCAACAACTTGCGCGGATGAACGGCGAGGAGATCAGGTCGCTCATCGACGGCGCTACCTATCTGTTTCTCAACGAATATGAGTTGGCGCTTGCCATGCAGAAGACTGAGTGGAGCGATAGCGAGATCAAGGAACGTGTTACGACGCGCGTCGTCACGCTCGGGAGCGCGGGTGCAAAAGTCGAGCGCGCCGACGGTTTCGCAGTCGCAGTCGGTGTCCCACAGGAGAAAGCGAAGGTGGATCCGACCGGTGTCGGCGATGCCTTCCGTTCCGGTTTTCTCGCTGGCGTCGCGTGGGGATTGGATGAAGAGCGCTCGGCTCAATTGGGGTCGATGTTGGCGACTTATGTGATCGAGACTAAGGGAACGCAGGAGTATCGCTTCACTCCGGAGACCTTCATCGCTCGATTCAGTGAATGCTATGGATCGGACGCGGCGAAGGAGATCTCACCGCACCTTGCCACCGCAGCTATGCGGTGATCAATTCCGAACTCTACGAATCAAAAACGTCGCGGGCGTTGACGCAGTCACTTGATGTCCCGTCATTCGTGACCAGGCTGTCAGGTCGCTCCACGTCGCCACATCATCGCTCAAGAGGCGGAACTCCACTTCCGCTGGGTTTCTCAATAGTCCTTGTGCGAGATCGATGATCGGTTGTGGGCACTTGCTGCCGCGAGAGTCGATCTCGATCATCGACGAGATCGCTCCGCTTCGACCTTCTCGATGAGGGCATGGGCAAACTCCTCTGCGGAGGCGAGATTCTCAGGACGGAATCGAAGCCTGACGTTTCCATGGCTAAGAAGGCCCATTCGAGTGAGGACGTGGCTGGGCTCGAGTTGAGATGAAGAGCAAGCAGAGCCAGAGTCGAAGAGAAATCCATCGGCATAGAGGCTTCGCTGGAGTTCTTCGCTCTCGGTGTAGAGGAATGAGAGTGAGAGTCGGTCGCGTGTGTCTTTGCCCGCAATATCCACGTCAGCCACGTGCGAGACGATCTCCCTGACGCGTTCATTGGCGTCGATGATGGCTTGATGATCGCGCCCAAGGAATTCCTCCAACTGGAGTGCGGCGAGCATGGTCAATCCGTAGTTCGCTCCAAAGGTGGGCATCGAGGTATCGAGAGTTGGCATTGGGTTTCGCCAGTGGAGAGCAGGATTGATGGTGAGCGCGTAGAGACCGCGCGGTCCACCCCAACTCGTCGCATCAAGGACTATTGCGTGCCAAGGACGAGAGGCGAGATCGATTTCGTTGAAATCACCGGGAAGGGCGCTGGTCGCATCGAGGATGAGCGCACCATCGGGGAGCTCTCGCTGTCTGATTCCCGTCTCACCGTTTCGGATCTGCAGGATATGAAGTGATCGGTCATCGCCAAACGAGTCGAAGATGCCATCGATTCCGACACCGTAGTGATGTCGTGGCAAGGAGTTCGGTAGGCCATCGACGATTGCGAGAACTTCCTTCTTCTCGATGGTGCTGAGCGAAATCGAAGGAAAGTCATTGGCTATTAGGACGCCATTGATCGCTAGATAGAAGGCGAGATAACGATCTGAGAAGAAGGTGAGGGTCGAAGGGGAAAGGCCCCAGGCATTGGCGATCGTCTCTAAAGATCGCTGGAGACGTAACGCATTCTCAGCACCAGGTCCGAAACTCCACCGCGGGTCGCTCTCCCCGAGAGCGAAGGCGAGGCCTAAAAACTCGAGTTCCTTCGATGTCAGAGGAACCGACTCTTGAAAATTCCTTCTCAAGGGCGAGCTGGATTGATCATGAGAGGCTGTTGTGACCGGCGACACCTGAAGAACCCTACTCGTCGGCTCAGGGTGTTGCCGTTCAGGTCGATATTCTTCTCCCATGCTCCGACCCGCATTCAAGGCGTTGTCTCTTGCGTTGATCGCAGCCTCCATCCTCATCACGAGTGGGTGTTCGATGGATTCGCTTCGTGGTTTCGGTTTTGAGCCTGGCGTCACAAGCGTGAATGACACCTCCATAGGTCTCTGGGAAGGCTCTTGGCTTGCGGCCGCTGTCGTCGGTCTCATTACCTTGATCCTGATTGTTTGGCCGATCATCTTCCATCGCAAGAAGAACGAAGAGTTCCCGAAACAGACTCAGTACAACGTCCCGGTCGAAGTCGCCTACACAGTGATTCCCTTCATCATCGTCGCTGTCCTCTTCGCATACACCGCACGGGCTCAGAACGAGATAAAGCAAGTGACACCAACGACCAATCAGAGTGTCAACGTCCATGACGTGACGGTCAATGCGATCCAATGGTCATGGCAATTCACTTACGAGGACGCAGGTCCTGGCACCACGGTCACGGGTACGCCAGCCCAACCTCCAACGCTCTACATGCCGTTGGGGGAGAAGGTTCGATTCAAGATCACAGCTAGTGATGTCGTGCATGGTTTCTGGGTCCCGGCCTTCATGATCCAGATTCAGAACATCCCGGGTGTTGAGAACCAGATCGAGTTCACCGCGCAGAAACTCGGAACGTTCCCCGGTCGATGCAACATCCTCTGCGGTCGTCAGCACTCGCAGATGCTCTTTGATGTCAAAGTTGTGACTCCAAGCGAGTATCAGGCTTACCTTGAATCCTTGAAGCAGGGAGCAAACGCATGACCACTTTCGCGACCCGCCCAGAACCGGGCCTGGAGATGGCGAATCGCGCTCCTTCTCTTGCGCCGACCTCCAAAGGCAGATCAATAAGGAAGTTCTTGACCACGACCGACCATAAGACGATCGGCCATATGTATCTCGTTACCTCATTCGCTTGGTTCTTGATCGCGGGAATCCTCGCGCTCTTCATGCGAGCCGAATTGACCCGCCCTGGGCTGCAATTCATGAGCGTCGAGCAGTACAACCAGTTCTTCACCATGCACGGCACCATCATGTTGCTGATGTTCGCGACGCCTCTCTTCGTCGGTTTCGCTAACGTGATCATGCCGCTTCAGATCGGCGCAGCGGATGTCGCATTCCCGCGCATGAACATGCTCTCGTACTGGCTCTACTTCTTTGGCAGCATCATGGCAACCGCAGGTTTCTTGGCGCCTGGCGGCTCAGCATCCTTCGGTTGGACGGCCTACGCGCCACTCTCAAGGGTCGAGTACTCACCTGGAATTGGCTCTGATCTCTGGATAGTCGGTCTTACAGTCAGTGGTCTAGGAACCATCCTCGGCGGCGTCAACTTCCTCACCACGATCTTCACGATGCGTGCGCCTGGCATGACGATGTTCCGTATGTCGATCTTCACCTGGAACGTCATGCTCACATCGATCTTGATCCTGCTCGCCTTCCCACCACTCGCTGCGGCGCTTCTTGCGCTTGAATCTGACCGGCTCTTCGGTTCGCACATCTTTGACCCGGCGAACGGTGGCGCACTCCTCTGGCAACACATCTTCTGGTTCTTCGGTCATCCCGAGGTCTATATCTTGGCGTTGCCATTCTTCGGAATCGCCTCGGAGATCCTGCCCGTCTTCAGTCGTAAACCGATCTTCGGATATAAAGGTCTCATCGCGGCAACGATCGCAATCGCAGCGCTCTCGGTTGCTGTTTGGGCGCATCACATGTTCGCCACCGGCCAAGTCCTGCTCGGCTTCTTCTCCTTCATGACCTTCTTGATCGGTGTGCCTACCGGCGTGAAGTTCTTCAACTGGATCGGCACCATGTGGCGTGGATCGATCACCCTGGAGACGCCGATGCTCTGGGTCATCGGCTTCCTCATCACCTTCTTGCTCGGCGGCCTCACCGGCATCATCCTTGCCAGCCCACCACTCGACTTCGCTGTCTCCGCCTCCTACTTCGTCGTCGCACACTTCCACTATGTCCTCTTCGGAACCGTGGTCTTCGCGATGTTCGCTGGTTTCTACTTCTGGTGGCCGAAGATGACCGGCAGGATGCTCAACGAGCGCCTTGGAAAGATCCATTTCTGGATCCTCTTCATCGGCTTCCACACCACCTTCTTGATCCAACACTGGCTTGGAATCAAGGGCTTCCCACGTCGTTATGCGGATTACCTCGCAACCGATGGCTTCACATTCATGAACATGGTCTCAACGGTCGGAGCCTCGCTCCTTGCGATCTCGATGATCCCCTTCGCTATCAATGTTTGGATCTCACGAAGTGCGCCGAAGGTCCAAGTTGATGATCCGTGGGGCTATGGCGCCTCGCTCGAATGGGCTACAAGTTGCCCACCTCCGCGACACAACTTCCACAGCATCCCGAAGATCCGCTCCGAGCGTCCTGCCTTCGATCTTCATTACCCACATATCAAGACTGAGACGGGACACTGATCGATGAGA
>WLDY01000035.1 GCA_009704555.1 Actinomycetota bacterium
CGCACGGCGGCGATTCCCGCTGCCTGTGCATCCATCACCAAGTTGTAGACCTTCTCGTATTCAGAGGTCGGATCACCGACGTAGATGGTGCGACCGAAGTCAGAGCAGTAACCGTCGATAACGGAACCGAAGTCGAAGGAGACTCCCATCCCTTCGACGAGTGGGTTACTCGTCCTTCGATCCGAAGCGTCGCGAGTGTTCTTCGGCCCCATCGACCAGACTGCGGTATCGAAGGACTCGGTCTTCGAGCCGAGATTGTTCATCTGGAAGTTGATCTCGCTCTTGAGGTCGAGTTCGGCAGTTCCAGCAAGTACTCGGCCCTTGACGTTATCGAGTACGCCATCGACGAGATGACATGCCTTCGTCATCAGCGCGATCTCCTGTGGCGTCTTGATCCGTCGGAGTCTGTTTACGACCTCTTCTGCATTGACGATCTCGGCATCGGGAAAGACCTTGATCAGATTCATCATCGTCTCGCTCCATGTGCGAGCCGATACCGCGATCCGCTTGACCTGACCGTAACTCTGAGCGACCTTGGAGAACTTCGCATAGGCATCATCGAGTTCGGCCACCGTGGTGGTGTTCGTATCGACCCCGTTGGGTGAATCGAACTCGACAATCATGCGAGGCAGGACGAAGTGAGGATCGAATTTCGGATGGAGGAAGGCGCCAGCGACCCAGTGATGGGTATAGGCGACGTTGCCGAAGGTGACGACACGGCGTTCGGTACCAGTGAGGTAGTCAAGATCAGCTGAATGCTTCGGCAGGAAGATGAGGTCGATACCTCGCTCCTCCATCAAGGCATAGAGCTTCTGTCGGCGCTCCTTGTAGTCGAACATCTCTTCCTCTCCTCTTGATTCTGAGTTGATCCTTAGTTGATCCCTAGTTCTGTATCACGCTCATGAGACTAGTGAGCCAACGGCAATTCATCTTCGTGGTTGTGCACTAACTGCCAACCCTGGTCGAACTTCTTCCAGACTCCGGTGTTTCTGATCTCACGTGATGGCGCATCGGCATAGACGACGGTCAGGTAGTGGCGAGCGACTGCCATATCCCCGTAGATGGTGATCTCCGGTTCCGTAGCATCGATTCGCTCCGCCTTGGGACCGCTTCCATCTTGTGGCCGGCGTGCGCGGACCTCGTTGAGGCCTTTGAGACCAAAAGCGAGATTGCGCTCGTGTGAGTCCCAGACCGTGCAATCCTCATGGATGAACTGGTCGATCTTCGGTCTGTTCTTCTCGATGAAGCCCTCGTACATCGTAAGGACACCATTCCAGATATAGCGTTGATCGTCGTTCATCACTTGCTCCCCTTCGAAGTTGAACCTGCACGCGACCGACGTTCGTCGATCGCGACCAAGTCACTGGCGTCGCCGAGATACTCCAGTCGCTGCAACGAGATCGGCACATTCCCGTTGAGCCATAGATAGTCATGGAAACCTTGTATCGCGAAGCCATCGCGGAACTTCTCGATCGCATCGGAGTAGAACTTGATGATCTGGGTCTTTCCGATCTGATAGGTCAGCGCTTGACCTGGGCTTGAGGCGAAGAAGACCGCTTCGTCATAGGCAGTGCCATGATCCATCGGCACCTTCTTCTCCAAGTAGGCGGTCGCAGTCGGGATATCGATCTCCCCGATTGCAAGATTGACATCGACGATCACGCGCATCGCTCGCAATTTCATGAAGTTGTACATCAAGGTCTGCGAGTGCGGCGCATCATCGAAGAGAC
Organism: Actinomycetota bacterium; assembly: GCA_009704555.1. GTDB lineage: Bacteria > Actinomycetota > Actinomycetes > Nanopelagicales > Nanopelagicaceae > SYAN01. The sequence goes on from WLDY01000035.1 coordinate 1,731, forward strand.
CCGCAGCGAGCATCAATTCTTCGTTGTAGAAGGCGATTCCCTCATTGCTACCGGAGTCGTAGTAGTGGCGACGAAGTGGGCGAGGGTGGCGCCAGGAGATCGCAAGCTGTTGATAGTGCGCGCCTTCGTGGACGATGCCGGCTCGAGTGTCGCGCGCATTGGCGATGTAGAAATAAGGAAGGTCGGCGTGAGGTGCCGGCACATAGGAATAGCCATCCTCATCGACGCGTGAAGGTCCGGTGAGGTCATCGGTGACACCCAGCCAACGGATCGGAACGAGATAGGGCGGGATCGGCGCATTGAGATAGTGCTTCAAAGTCTCTGGCTGCGAGAGGATCCCCTCGCGAACGTAGAAGTCACGGACGCTCGCCTCAGCGCGCTTCTCATTGGCTACCTGCTCCTCGGCGCTTTGCGGAAGTGGCGTGACGGGCTTGTTGCGATGCTTGTTTCTGGCGAGTGATTCAAGCGTGACTGCTCGCTCCCACTCGATGAAGCCGACCGCTCGCATCTCCTCCGGCGAATAGGGAACGAGTGCGATGTTGTCGAAGAACCATTGATACATCTCTCGTCCGATCGCCTTGATCGGTGCCATGGAATCCTTCGATCCAACCAACCACTCGCGATATGCGAGGAAGGCCGAGATCGCCCTCTCACTTCGAGTGGTCAACTCCTCTCCAAGTGAGGCAGATGCTTTCGGCAGAAGATGTGAGATGACTTCGCGGATCTGACTGTCGATCTTCTCAAGCAATTCGATCGCAACCTCGGCATAGGCCTTGATCGCATGACCTTCGAGGTTCGCGCGACCCTCAGCAAGGATCCGGGGTGTCTCTTCCAGGATGAGTGAGACCTCTCGAAGGGCTTCTTCCGTTACTTCAAGAGGGAGGAGGTGGTCGAAGAGGACTCCGATGCTCTGGTCGATGTAGAAGCGCGGTTGCTCCTGCCAGATTCGAAGATGATCCAGCTCCCAGAGCGCGCGATGTATCGCACTGCCGATCAATCGATACTCGACGTAACTTTCGATGTCGACCTTGGGTGAGCTCGCACTTCCCGCGTCGATCTTCTCGAATCGATCCAAGAAGACGCGGACATCGCTCCGATAGCGCGCTACATCATCCTTACTCCAATGAGGAGTCCAACCTTTGGGGCGTTCGATGCGCGGGATGTCATCATGCGATCGCGGTTGTTGCAGTCGTCGCCAATCCCAGAACTCTTGACCGAGTTGGGCAATCTCACCGGCTACTGACATCGTCGCTCTCCACGCTTTCGCACTGAATCGGAAGATTTCATTCGAACGCCAGAACTCTATCTAGATTTTGCACGCTTGGAATAGAGGCGAGGCGCGAGGTTAGAATCCGAATAGCGAACATGAAGGTGGATCACCAATCAGGTTTGGGCTTCGGCCTTCCATTGAGATACTGATTCGGCCAGGCAATGGTCAACTCATCGGCCGGGATCACATCCTTGAGTTCGATCGCAGCATTGAGAGCCCAATTGGGATTACGCAATAGTTCGCGACCTAGCATCACAGCATCCGCCTCGCCACGGGTCACAATCTCATTGGCGATCTTGGCATCTGTGAGAAGGCCGACCGCCGCAGTTGGCACTCCACTCACTTCGCGGATCTCTCTCGCAAAAGGCACTTGATAGCCCGGGCCAATCGGATATGTGACATCAGTCTTAATGCCACCTGAGGATGCATCGATGAGGTCGACCCCGAGTGGCAATAGCTCATTGGCGAGCCGTGCACTATCGCCTACCCGCCATCCGCCTTCGATCCAGTCATCAGCAGAGAGACGGAGGAAGAGAGGGTGTGAGGCCGGCCAGACCTCTCGGATGGCAACTGCCACCTCTTTCACGAATCGGGTGCGATTCTCAAAGGAGCCACCGTATTGATCACTTCTCCTATTTGTTACTGGTGAGAGGAAAGAATGGACGAGATAGCCATGTGCGCCATGGATCTCGACGACATCGAAACCGGCGCTCAGCGCATGGGTTGCAGCGTTTCGATAGTCAGTGATGATTGCTTTGATCTCTTCCAGTTCGAGCGCATGGGGTGTCGGCAACTTTCCGAATGCCACCTCAGATGGAGCCATCGATTGCCAACCTCCTGCAGAGGGTGGGACGTAGTCCTGCCCTTGCCAGGGCGATGTGGTCGAACCCTTCTGGCCTGCATGCCAGAGTTGAATTCCGATCTTCGATCCTTGTGAATGTACGAAATCAACGATCCGACTCCAGGCCTTTGCCTGATCGGAGCTCCAGATACCGGTATCCATCAATGTCGAGCGACCGGTCGGTGAGATTCCACTCGCCTCGGTCATCAAGAAGCCGACCCGCCGGATGGCGTACTGCGCAAGATGAGCGAAATGCCAATCATTCGGCATACCGTCGACGGCCGAGTACATGCACATCGGCGAGAGCCAGATCCGATTCGGGATGCTGAGCTCTCGTATCTTCATCGGTGAAAAGAGGTGCGGCACGGTCGAACTCTACTGTCTCAATGTCTGCTCGATGAACGCCAAAGAGGAAGAAGACGTAACGGAGTACAGACTTGTGCTACTTCTTAGAGGAGGGTGGCCTATGCGCGCTTATACCCTCGAGGGCACTTCTTCTCTTTCGCTGGCACCTTCTTCGTAACGCTTCCACGCACGCATGTAATGGACTTCTTACTCTTCTTTCGGGCTTCGACTTCTTCTGCTGGTGCTGGCGTAGTTGTTGTCTCCGTTTTCACCACAGGCGGTGTCTCCTGGCTCAGCTTCACACGAAGAGTAGGAGCAGAGAAGGTGAAGCCGTATGCACCCAAACGAAGCAGGCCTAAGGATTCGGAGATAGTCGTCGCTGCCACTTGGTTGACTCCGCCCTCAGAGACTACGGATACAGACGCCTTGATCGGCGCATTGGAAAAGCCATAAACACAACGAGCGATATCGGAACGCATGACCAAGTCGTATGTGCCCTTGAACTCAGATCCATCGTTCAAGAAGTGTGGCGCCAAAACCTTGTAATCCAAACTACCCTCCGCTGCATTGAAGGTTGGAGGACCAGGTAGATACGTCGTCGCATTTGTGCTCACGATTCCAACTAATTTATCTTCGGGGGATTTGCAACCCCCCGTAACGTCTCCATTGATGGTTCTAATCGTCCAGGTACTCACTTGAGAGGCTGAACGGTCCTCAACGATGGGGAGCCAGTGGGACAGCTCCGTCATCCCTGACACGCTGTTGGATGGGCTCCGCAAGACGCTAATCCAATCTTGCGGACCGCACGGCCCTCCGCGAGAGGCAGGGTTCTTGCATCCATACCCCTCTCCCATGTTGAGATAGAAGGGATCCATCGAAGAGTAGAAATTCTTCAAGGCTTCAGGCGTTTGTGACTTCTTCACCCATCCGTGAATTATCGGAACGGTCACTGACTTGCCCTTCACCGAGAGCAACTGCTCTGACGAAGAATTTAGACTCATCTCGGCATCAACTTCGGTGATGCGCCCATGGAGCCAACCACCCACTTGAGTGCTAAGTCGAAGCGAGAGTCCAATTTCAAGGTCCTTAGGCGCAACCACTGGCATCGCACATTCTGTGCCGTTCGTCTGCACTCCGGCGCAATTGGTTGATTGGGCGCCACTATTGATCCCGAGCGCCGAGTATCTGGTCGGATCTAGCGCCTGCTCATACATCGGGAAGTTGCCGCTAATCACTGCCACTGGCCAGATGGCCATCTCCAGCGAGTTGGTCCTGAACTTAGTCTGATCAGGCATACGAAGTCCGTCGACGACAGCAGAGACGAGATAGGAGTCTCCCTTCTCATGAGCTGCTTCAGGAATTCTTACCAGGAATGTGCTCCCGGAGCTCGGAAGATTGAACTCCTTTGAGCCTTTGAAGGACTCACTTCGAGGCAGGGGGAAATATCGATCAAAGAGGACCTTCAGTTTCTTGCCATTGGTCTCTGCCAAGACCTCTTCAATGCAGTCAGTCTTGTAGTCGATACACATTCCGAGTGGAGCTTGATATTTTTGAAACTGATTTGTCGGACACTTCTCCGACGGAAAACTCTCACAAAGGGCTACCGAAAGGACTCTTCCCACACCCACCTTGTAGTTGTCTGATGCAAAACTCATGAGGTTTGGATTAGCAAATTTCGCAAAGGACTCGGTAATTCCGCCACCGAGGATCCCCCAGTGAGCCTCTTCGCTCGGCACTGGCGACGGGGTCCAATTCGCATGAGCTGGAACAAAGCCCAGGAAGAGAAATAGAGCAATTAGGGGCGATAGGAGCCGCTTCACCTTACTAATATTACGCACCGATTCACAGAGATGACATCTGCACCTCGCAAGATTCAAAGACTTTGCGCTCTGCAGATAGCAAAACCGTTATCAATTCTGATAGGACCATGTGAGATGCTTTGCTCTCGATTGAATCCGAAGAGCACTTGAAGATGAATGGGAGATCGAGTTGGCGGTCAACAATAAGGATCTGAAGGAAGTCGGTGCGCATGTCGTATCCGCTGCGGATGAATTGGCCCGCGTGCTTGCACCAACGACTTCGAAGGATTGGGAGCAACTCACTCCTGACCTAGCTTGGACGCAAGTCCAGACTGCGGTACACACCATGCGGGCCTGCCTGGAGTACTCGTTCCAAGTCGTCGGACAGAAGTTGGATACCTACCAACCAGTCCTCTTTGAAAGAAAAGAAGCAGCGACACCGGCCGATTACCTGATGATGATCCCTACGGCAGCACGCGTCCTCTCAAAAGTCGTTGCTACTGCATCCCCCGAAGATCGCGCCTGGCATGCCTACGGTGAATCTGATCCGATCGGATTCGCTGCGATGGGAGTGATCGAAGTGAGCGTGCATACCTATGACCTCGCCAAAGGATTCGGTATCGACTTCACGCCTTTGTCCGAGCCAAGCGAATTCGCGATCACGAGACTCTTCGCAGATACCGTTGAGACCAACGCTCAATTCTTAGAGGAGAGCTGGGGTAAACGCCTTCTCTGGTACGCCGGTCGAATCGAACTCGCCGGATTGGCCCGCCGTGAAGGTTGGAAGTGGAACGGTCGCGTTCGCTAGTTCGCGGTCGCCTTTCGCCATAACCTGCCACCGAATAGGAAGAAGATGATTGAGACCGCAAGGAGCGGCAGGATCATCGCGATGAAGTCCTTCGCAGAGGCTCCCTCGATCGAGTAACCGAGGATTGGCGGGAACATGAATCCGCCGCCCATCAC
>WLDY01000036.1 GCA_009704555.1 Actinomycetota bacterium
GCCCAGACCACGATCTACGAAGCATCGATGGCCTATCAGCAGGCTGGTGTTCCACTCATCATCCTTGCTGGCAAGGAGTATGGGTCCGGCTCTTCGCGAGATTGGGCCGCTAAAGGAACCGCTCTTCTTGGGGTTCGCGCTGTCATCGCCGAGTCATTTGAGCGAATCCATCGATCGAATCTGATCGGTATGGGAGTCTTACCGTTGCAGTTCCTTGATGATGCCAGCTCTGCGTCATTGGGTCTGATCGGTGATGAGACCTTCTCCATCGCGGGCATCACTGCTCTCAATGAAGGGTCGATACCAAGGAGTGTGAGAGTCACGGCAAGAGGCTCGAATGGCGAGATCAAGGAATTCGATGCGAAGGTCCGGATAGATACGCCTGGAGAAGCGGACTACTATCGCCATGGCGGCATCATGCAATACGTCCTACGTTCGCTCCTCAGTTGAAGAACTCCGGAGAACGTCGCATGAAAGTTAGCAAGAAGGTGGGTAACGATGTCAATCCTTGACCGGATCTCATCTCCTGCTGACCTAAAGGCGCTAAACCACGATCAACTCACTCAACTATCGGACGAGATCCGTAAGTTCCTCATCGAGAAGGTCTCGCGTAGTGGCGGACACCTTGGTCCGAACCTCGGTGTCGTCGAACTGACTCTCGCTGTCCATCGAGTCTTCGATAGCCCGAAAGATCCGATCATCTTCGACACCGGCCATCAGTCGTATGTGCACAAGATCGTCACTGGAAGGTGCGAAGGTTTCGATCGATTGAGACAGCGAAACGGCCTTGCTGGATACCCCTCTAGGACCGAGAGCGTGCATGACATCGTGGAGAACTCGCATGCATCGACAGCCCTCTCTTGGGCTGATGGCATCGCACGTGGCTTCAAGTTACGTGGTGAGAGCGACCGCACTGTCGTCGCGATCGTCGGCGATGGTTCTCTCACTGGCGGAATGGCGTGGGAAGCGCTCAACAACATCGCCACCTCCGAGGATCTCCGCCTTGTGATCGTGGTCAATGACAATGAACGCTCTTACTCGCCAACCATCGGTGGAATGGCGAAGCATCTCTCCACTCTCCGTGCCACTAAGGGTTACGAGAAGTTCCTTGATTGGGGGAAGGAAGTCCTCGAACGTACCCCGGTCGTTGGTCACGGGATCTATGAGGCGCTCCACGGGATGAAGAAGGGGTTGAAGGATTTCGTTGCTCCGCAAGGACTCTTCGAAGATCTCGGAATCAAGTACCTGGGCCCGATCGATGGGCATGACTTCGAATCTCTCGAACACGAACTCGAGAATGCAAAGCGATTCCAAGGCCCTGTCATCGTCCATGCCATCACCGAGAAGGGGCGCGGTCATCTCCCGGCGCTCAACGATGAGGCGGAGAAGTTCCACGCCGTTGGTGTCGTGGATCCCGAGACTGGCGAGCCATTGGCACCATCTGGAACCTCGTGGACGCGGGTCTTCTCTGATGAATTGATCTCACTTGGAGAGAAGAAGAAGGAGATCGTTGCGATCACAGCTGCCATGCTCGGCCCTACCGGACTCGACGCGTTTGGCAAGAGGTTCCCTGAACGCACCTTCGATGTCGGCATCGCAGAACAACATGCGACGACATCTGCCGCTGGTCTGGCTTTCACTGGACTACATCCTGTCGTCGCGGTCTACTCGACATTCCTCAACCGGGCCTTCGATCAGCTTCTCCTCGATGTAGGACTCCACCGCGCCGGTGTGACATTCGTACTCGATCGATCGGGTGTCACCGGTGATGATGGACCTTCGCATCACGGCATCTGGGACCTCGCACTCACATCGATCGTCCCTGGGATCAAAGTGGCAGCTCCTCGTGATGGCCAGAGGCTGCGTGAACTTCTTGCCGAGGCGGTGGAAATCGACGATGGTCCGTCAGTGATCAGGTTCCCGAAAGGACAAGTCGCTTCAGAGTTGCGTGCTTTCGAGAGACGAGATGGGATCGATGTCCTCTATCGTGGCGAGAGCGCAGACGTGCTTCTCATCGCAGTCGGTGCGATGGCTCATCTTGCGGTGGAAGCCGCATCGATTGCCTATCAAGAAGGTGTTGGTGTCACGGTCGTCGATCCGCGATGGGTCGATCCATTGCCAGCTCACCTTGTGACGATGGCGGGGAGATTCTCTGAGGTGGTCGTCCTCGAGGATGGCATCGAAGGTAGGGGAGTCGCCAATACGTTTGAGATCTTGATGCGCGAATCTGGATTCGCGAGAACGATCCATTCGATCGGCGTGCCTCGTCGATTTATCGAACACAGTAAGCGTGGCGAGATCCTCGCGGACGTGGGACTCACGAGTGGAGCTGTTGCTCAAAGACTGGTCGCGCTCAAATCGACCGATCTCAACTCATTCGGAGGCTTCGTTACGCAGGAAGAGAAGCAACGCCCGGAGCGTGGAAACGCGAACCAGTGACTTCCTCACTGATCCCTTCACGATCTAGGTAAGGCAGTATCCCGCCGAGGTGCATCGGCCATCCTGCTCCGAGGAGCATGCAGAGGTCTATCTCAGCAGGGGATGAGACGACTCCTTCATCGAGCATCATCCGAGCTTCGGCTGCCAATGCACGGAGCGCACGCAGTCGCACTTCCTCAGCAGAGGAAGGTGTGTTGCCTGCGACTACGAGAGCAAGAGCCTTGGGATCTGCCACGAGTTCGCCCTTCTCGTTCTTGATGTAGAAGGTGCGGATCCCAGATTCGACGAACTTGGTCATGGTCGGCGAGATCTTGTAACGCTCACCTAGATTGTTGTGGAGCGTGGTGGCGACATGCAGGGCCACACCGGGTCCCACCAATCCGAGAAGCTCTAGCGATGTCATCGGGAAGCCGAGCGGGCGCATTGCGATGTCGGCAACGTCGTAAGGAGTCCCCTCATCGATCGCATCAGTCACCTCACCCATGAATCGGGTCAGGAGTCGGTTGACCACGAATGCTGGCGCGTCCTTGCAGATGATCATCGTCTTCTTCAATTCCTTGCCGACGTTGATGGCCGTGGCAGTCGTCGCATCATCGGTCGTGGTCGTTCTGGCGACTTCGAGGAGTGGCATGACCGCAACGGGGTTGAAGAAGTGGAAACCGATGACTCGCTCTGGATGCGCTAGACCCTCAGTCATTCGCTCCACGGAGAGCGAGGAAGTGTTGGTCGCAAGGACACATTCAGGGGAGATGATCGTCTCGAGCTCCTTGAAGAGTCGTTGTTTGATCTCAAGTTCTTCGAAGACTGCCTCGATGATGAAGTCGCAGTTGGCGTAGGCCTTCTTGTCGACTGATCCGACGACCAGTCCAGAGAGGCGACGCGCTCCCTCTTCCGAGAGGCGGCCCTTCGCTACCAGTTTCTCCAACTCGGCATTGATGTACCCGACGCCTTTGGCGACTCGTTCCTCATCCAGGTCAGTGATGACAACGGGAACCTTCAGGTTCCTGATGACGAGGAGGGCCAATTGCGAAGCCATGAGGCCTGCTCCGACGATTCCGAATCGGGTCACCTTTCGCGCCAACGCTGCTTTAGGCGCACCTTCGATCTTCTTTCGCTTCTTCTGGATCAGGTTGAAGGAATAGAGGGATGCGCGGACGGCGTCGCTCATAACCAGGTCGCTCAAGACCTGATCCTCCTTGTCGAATCCTTCACCAAGGGTGGCCTTGCGGGCATAGGCGATCAACTCAAGTGCGCGCATCGGCGCTGCGACCTCAGCACCACCATATTTCTTGAGCATGAGTTGTCTGCCGGTCGACAGGGCTCTCTCCCAGGCAGCGTCATCACCACTCTGGTCGGCGCGATCGATGACCGTCTTTCCGGAGAGTATCTCTGCGGCGAAATAGAGCGAGCGCTCCAAGAAGTCGACTGGTTGGAAAACTCGATCGACGACGCCGAGGTCAAGCGCCTGCGAAGCCTTCATCATGGTGTTGTTGGCAAGTGCGTTACCGACGATCACTTGAACTGCCTTCTCAGGTCCGATCAACTTCGGAAGCAAGGTCGCTCCACCCCAGCCGGGAATGATTCCGAGGAAGACCTCTGGAAGTGCAGTGAAAGCAGTAGAGGCAAGGGTTCGATAGTGACAGTGGAGGCCGACTTCCAAACCGCCACCGAGAGCAAGCCCATTGATGAAAGCGAATGTCGGCTTCTTCGACTCACCGAGTCGGCGGAAGATGTCATGACCGAGTTTCGCGATGCCATAGGCCTGTTGGCGATCGCTGACGAATGAGAGACCGGAGAGATCTGCTCCGGCGGCGAAGATGAAGGGTTTGCCGGTGATCGCTATCGCATCGACGGCCATCTCCGTTGCCGCTGTGATCGCTGCATCCAATTCCTTCAATGATTGAGGACCGAAGGTGTTTGGTCGGTTGTAATCAAGGCCGTTATCGATGGTGATCAGTGCGATCTTCTTGCTAGCACCGAATGCGGTGAGGTCGACCTCACGAATCAGCGCCTTGGTGACGACCTCTTCTGGCGCACCTGTAGGCAGAGTCGACTCGCTCATCACTTTGCTCCCTTGTAGTTGGGGTTCTCCCAGATCACTGTTCCACCCATGCCAAGACCGATACACATCGTGGTGATTCCGTAGCGGACATCAGGGCGAGAGGCGAAACCCTCGGCGAGATTGAGCATGAGTCGGATACCCGATGAGGCGAGTGGATGGCCTACTGCGATCGCGCCACCATAGACATTGACGCGTGGATCATCGTCGGCGATCCCGAAGTGATCGAGGAATGCAAGGACCTGTACTGCGAATGCTTCGTTGATCTCGAAGAGTCCGATCTGGTCGATGGTGAGTCCGGCCTTCTTCAGCGCCTTCTCCGTCGAAGGGACGGGTCCATATCCCATGACCTCTGGTTCGACACCTGCGAATGCGAAGGAGACAAGGGTCGCCTTTGGCGTAAGGCCCAACTCCTTTGCTTTCTTATCACTTGCAAGGAGAGCAGCGGTGGCGCCGTCGTTGAGTCCGGCTGCATTTCCTGCGGTCACTCTTCCATTCGGACGAAAAGGAGTCTTGAGTGCTGCAAGTGCCTCAAGGGTCGTACCTGGGCGAGGTGGTTCATCGACCGTCGCAACGCCCCAGCCTGTCTCTGCACTTCTTACCGCCATCGGGATCAAGTTCTTCTGGATCACTCCGGATTGATACGCCGATTGCGTCTTGGTCTGTGAAGCAAGCGCGTACTTGTCAGCACGCTCCTTTGTCAGCTGTGGGAATCGATCGTGTAGGCGCTCTGCGGTACTTCCCATATTGAGCGCATCTGTATCGACGATCTTCTCTGCGAGATAGCGTGGGTTTGGATCCATGCCATCGCCCATCGGATGGTTTCCCATGTGTTCGACACCACCTGCTAGGACGAGGTCATTGGCTCCCATCGCAATCGAGCCGGCAAGAGTTGTGACTGCGGTCATCGCTCCTGCACACCAACGATCGATGGAATAACCAGGTACAGATATTGGAAGACCAGCGAGGATCGAAGCGCTACGTCCGATGTTCATTCCTTGATCGCCGCTCTGTGTCGCGGCTGCGATTGCGACATCGTCGATCTCAGCTACTGGAACGGAAGGGTTTCTTTCCAAAAGGCCGCGGATCGCGCGAACCATGATGTCATCGGCTCGCGTGCCGGCATAGAGGCTTCCTGCTTTGCCGAAAGGAGTCCTGACGGCATCGATCAGATGTACTTTTTCCATGGAAGTGCCTTCCTCGCCCCGCGCCGTGGATGAACGCGCGATTCCACTATGTTACTTGCCAGTATCAGGCTAGGGAAGTCGAGTCCTCTTCCTCCGGATTGCTCTCGGGAACGACCAGAGGCTCACTTTCACTTAGTGATCGGAAGATGGCATCAAGGCTCCGATCGATCTGCCAGGGGCGCGCCCCGAGTTGGTCGAGAGTCGCTTGCAGGGTCTCTCCGGTGAAGCGCTCCTTCTCGCTCATCCAGCAGATCCGTCGGACGAGCTCTGGCGAGATGAGATTCTCGAGTGGCATAAGAAGGCCCGAGGCGACCTCCTGAAGATTGAACCGGGCATGGGTCAGTCGCGCGTAGGCAAGTGGCGCTCTCTCTTTCCAGATCTTCACCGGCGGGAGGGCATCACTCGTCGCTCGCATCGGTGGCAATTTCTCCTCGGGCAGAGTCAGTGCCCTGATGATTGCCTCGCTCCATGAATCGAAGTACTCTCGCTTGAATTTTCGATAGTGGCGCTGGAAATGTTGCGAGCCGTGGAATATCTCCTTTGCGCCAGCCCGGAACTCCTCTTCAGAGAGGTTGCGAGATGCGATAGCAAGATCCGAGATTGCGAAATCGGGAAAGAGTCGACCAGCAGCGATATCTCTTTCCCGAGCCAATCGGTCACGCTCCAGCCAGAGTTCCCGGACGATGGCAAGCCCTCTTCTGCCCTTCACATGGTGAATACCAGAGGTGCGTCGCCACGGATCCTTCTTAGGTTCAGGATCTTTCGCGCTAAGGACGGATCGAAATTCTTCGAGCGCTAGGTCCAACTTCCCTTGACTCTCCAAGATCGCAATCAAAGCATCGCGAAGGTCTGGGAGGACATCTACATCAAGCGCGGCGTAGTTCTTCCATTCTGGATGGAGAGGCCGTATCGACCAATCGACGGCGCTGTGTTCTTTGGCGAGGGAGAGCGCGAGTAATTGCTCGGTAAGTGGACCTAAACCCACTCGAGGCAAGCCCGCGAGGCGAGCCCCTAGCTCCGTGTCGAAGAGAAATCGCGGCGA
>WLDY01000037.1 GCA_009704555.1 Actinomycetota bacterium
GATCGACTCGACCGCTGCCTTCAGGGTCGATGTGAGTTTCGTATTCAAAGATCCATCCTGATCAAGAGCGAGTCCGAAGCCAATTCTCTATCCACCCGGAAAACAAATCAGCCCCCTTGCGGGGGCTGATTCTCTACTACTGATCAACTGCAACCAGATGTGGATCCACATCCTTCGCAGACATAGCAAGCACCCGATGGACGCATCTTCACACCGCAGGTCATGCAGAGTGGTGCATCGCTCTTGAAACCGGAGATCTTCTCCAGGAGTTCGGTCGATGATCCGACGGTCGAGGTATCGACGGCAGGTGCCTTCGATTCGATCGTGATCTCAACCGGTGCTGGAGCAACGGCAGGGGCTGCTTGTGCATACTCACCGCTGTCGAGAGCGTTGGCGCGCTCTGCTGCGGTGTAGAGACCCATCGCTGAACGAGTCTCGAAGGGGAGGTAATCAAGGGCAAGTCGTCGGAAGATGTAATCCATCATCGACTGTGCCATGCGGACATCCTTGTCATCGGTCATACCCGCTGGCTCGAATCGGAGATTGGTGAACTTCTCGACATAGGTCTCGAGAGGAACTCCGTATTGCAGACCGATCGAAACTGCGATCGAGAATGCATCCATTACTCCGGCAAGTGTCGAACCCTGCTTGCCAAGCTTCAAGAAGATCTCGCCGAGTGCGCCATCCTCGTAAGTGCCGGCGGTGAGGTAACCCTCTGCGCCAGCGACTGAGAACGATGTGGTTCGCGATGGACGTGACTTCGGAAGTCGCTTACGGACAGCAGGAGCAGGAGCTGAGGCCGAAGCACTCTCGTCCTTCTTTGCTGCCTTGCCATCAGAGAGTGGTTGGCCGACCTTGCAGTTGTCGCGGTAGACAGCGAGCGCCTTGAGGCCGAGCTTCCAACCCTGGTAGTAGACCTCTTCTACCTCTTCGACAGTCGCGCTCTCTGGGAGGTTGACGGTCTTGGAGATCGCGCCGGAGAGGAATGGCTGGCATGCCGCCATCATCCGGACGTGGCCCATTGCCGCGATCGGGCTGACACCCATGGCGCAATCGAAGACGTCGTAATGCTCCTTCTTGAGTCCTGGTGCATCGATGACGTTTCCGTGGCTGGAGATGTACTCGACCACAGCTTCGATCGTCTCATCGGTGTAGCCGAGACGCTTGAGAGCGAGTGGCACGGTCTGGTTGACGATCTGCATCGATCCACCACCGACCAATTTCTTGAACTTGACCAGAGCGAGATCTGGCTCGATACCGGTGGTATCGCAATCCATCATCAAACCGATGGTGCCGGTCGGAGCGAGGACCGAGGCTTGGGCGTTACGCCAGCCATTGGTCTCACCGATCTTCACACCTTCGTCCCAGGCCTTGTTCGCCTCGGCCCAGACGCTGCGATCGATCTCAGACATCGACTTCGCCGAGAGTGATGCTGCTTGGTGCTTCTTCATCACGCGAGTGTGTGCGGTCGCGTTACGGGCATAGCCTTCGTAAGCACCGACGATCCCTGCGAGCTCTGCGGAGCGGCGATATGAGACACCGGTCATCAAGGATGTGATCGAGCCAGCGAGTGAACGTCCGGCATCACTGTCATATGGCATACCGCTCGCCATCAAGAGTGCGCCGAGGTTGGCGTATCCGATACCGAGTTGGCGATATGCACGAGTGGTCTCGCCGATCGCTTCGGTTGGGAAGTCTGCGAAGCAGATCGAGATATCCATCGCAGTGATGATCATCTCGACCGCCTTGGTGAATGACTTCGCGTCGAAGGAACCATCCTCTTTGAGGAACTTCATCAAGTTGAGTGATGCGAGGTTGCATGAGGAGTTGTCGAGTGACATGTACTCCGAGCAAGGATTCGATGCATTGATGCGACCGGTCTCTGGATTGGTGTGCCAATCGTTGATGGTGTCGTCATATTGGATACCAGGATCAGCGCAAGCCCATGCTGCCTCTGACATCTTGCGGAAGAGGCTCTTGGCGGAGATCGTCTCCATGACCTCACCGGTTGCACGAGCGCGGAGACCGAAATCCTGACCGTTCTCATAGGCGCGCATGAACTCGTCAGATACACGAACCGAGTTATTTGCGTTCTGGTACTGGACCGAGATGATGTCCTTGCCGCCGAGGTCCATGTCGAAGCCAGCATCACGGAGGACGCGGATCTTCTCCTCTTCGGAGACCTTGGTCTCGATGAACTCTTCGATATCTGGATGGTCTACGTCGAGAACGACCATCTTCGCAGCGCGACGTGTCGCGCCACCGGACTTGATCGTTCCTGCGGATGCATCGGCACCTCGCATGAAGGAGACCGGCCCGGATGCGTTTCCGCCTGAGCGTAGGAGCTCCTTGGCGGAGCGAATGCGGGAGAGGTTGAGACCTGCACCGGAGCCACCTTTGAAGATCATTCCCTCTTCGCGGTACCAGTTGAGGATCGAATCCATTGTGTCATCGACGGAGAGGATGAAGCAGGCGCTCACCTGTTGTGGCGCTGCGGTTCCGACGTTGAACCAGACTGGTGAGTTGAATGAGAAGACTTGGTGCATCAACATCCATGTCAACTCATGTTCGAAGATCTCTGCATCTGCATCGGTTGCGAAATAGCCGAATTGCTTTCCGGCGCGGACATATGTCAGGACGACGCGATCGATGACTTGGCGGAGCGACCATTCACGATTCTCATGTCCTACTGCACCACGGAAGTATTTGGTAGTGACGATCGTCGATGCATTGACCGACCAGAAGTCAGGGAATTCGACGCCACGTTGTTCGAAGATGACCTCGCCGCTCTTCCAATTGGTCTGGACTACATCGCGACGCTCCCAAGTGACTTCGTCATAAGGGTGCTTCCCTGCGGTTGTGTAAAGACGCTCGATGGTGAGGCCTTTGTTCTTCGACTTCGAAGAGGGTCGGTTGATGACCGTATCTGACATTTCTATTGCTCCGATTTCCTGGTGTTGTTAAGTTGTTTTGATCCGCGGGGATAGATCGCTCGGGGAAGCGTTGTACTTGGAGGGAAGAGTCGCGGAGGAAGTTCGCGATGAAATCTCGGATGAGGAATTCGATGGCATCGCTCGCAGTAATGCGATCTCGCCTTCGAAGTCGTCAAGGGAGGAGAAGTTACGGTAAACCGAGGCATAACGCAGGTAGGCGACCTCATCGAGTTCACGGAGTGGCGCAAGGATCGCCATGCCCACCTCTTGTGCCTCGATCTCGGCCTGACCCGTTGCCCGAAGGCTCTCTTCGACCCGTTGAGCGAGGAGCGCTAGATCGTCCTCATCCACGGGGCGGTTCTGACAAGCCTTGCGGACGCCGTTGATGACCTTCTCGCGACTGAAGGGCTCGGTGGCCCCACTTCGCTTGATGATCGCCAAGATCGAAGTCTCTTGGGTGGAGAAGCGAGAGCCACACTGAGTGCACTCTCTCCTTCGACGGATGGCGCTGCCCTCCTCGACTGGCCGAGAGTCGATGACTCTTGAGTCATCGTGTCGGCAGAAGGGACAGATCATCGGCGTGTCTAACCTTTCAATGTTGGGAATTTCCCAGATGTGGGTGTATTCCGAAACTTCCTCAAAAGTGGCTGAAGACCACTAGGTGTGGAAGGTTATCGCAAAATCACCCCAACATCTAGTGGTAACTGTAGACCCGGAGTTGAGGGTTCAGTGGGATTTACTCGCGTGTCGGGATGATCAGGCGCGTTCCGGCCGAGAGGCTCGGCGTGGTGAGTGCGTTGAGCTCGATGATCCGAGCCACGTTCTCCTCTTGATTGCCGCCAAGGAGTTTTGCGATCGACCAGAGGCTCTCTCCTGGGGCGACCACGATGACCTCGAGATGCTCTCGCCCACCCTTGCCACTCTCGGAGGTATCTGCCGATACTCCGGAGAGAGCCGAGTAACCACTCGCGATCAGGATGGACATCGATGCCACCAGTGCGATCCTCGAGATCAATCGACCGCGCTTCGTCAGGCGTACCCCTCGAAAAGCGCTCTTTTTCAATGGTTTTTGCGCCATTTGAACTGATGTCAGGGATGTTGGAATCGCGTATGTGGTCATTGGTTCACTTGCCTTCACAACAGGGTCATCGACACCGGGGATAGTGTTCGAACACCTGTTCTAAACCGAAAGGTACACCTCCCCTCCGACACCAGCAAGTTTTTTCGAACATTTGTTTGAATTTTCTCCCCGTTGCCCTTAGCCTTCTGCCATGAGCGAGATCCTTGAACTCCCCGACTCCCTACCCGATGGCGCCGGACTGACCCAGCGTCAGCACGCGATCCTCGAGGTCATCCGCAGGTCCGTTGAGGAGCGTGGCTATCCACCAACGATGCGAGAGATCGCCCAGGCCGCAGGCCTTGCCTCCCCTTCGAGCGTCAAGTACCAACTAGGCGAGCTGGAAGCCAAGGGCTTCATCCGCCGCGACCCCTCCCGAGGCCGAGCGGTTGAGATCAAGGAGCTCTCTGAGAGCGGGGCCGAGGTCGCCAAGACTCATGCTGTCCCTCTCGTCGGTCGCATCGCGGCCGGTGCACCCATCCTTGCGGAGCAAGAGGTGGAAGAGGTCTTCCCACTCCCCGCAACCCTCGTCGGTGAAGGCGAGCTCTACATGCTCAAGGTCGTAGGTGACTCGATGGTCGATGCCGCGATCTGCGATGGGGACTATGTCGTGGTCCGCTCCCAGAAGGATTGCAACAAGGGCGAGATCGTCGCAGCCATGATCGACGGTGAGGCCACGGTCAAAACCTTCTCAATGAAGAACGGCAAGGTCTGGCTCCTACCCGCCAACGATGCCTATGCCCCGATCCCCGGTGAAAAGGCCGAGATCCTAGGAAAGGTGACCGCGGTCCTTCGCTCCGTTCGGTAACGAAGGTCACGCTCCGTGAGAGGTAATTAGACAACGCTTTTGTTGCGTTATTCATCGCTCTCTTTTACCCTGCTCTCCAGGTAACAACCGCTGGAATCCCGGAGAGGAAGAAGATGAAAACGGTGCAGAAGAGGCGTCTATCTTTCGCCGCGCTTGCCATCATCACCGCAAGCCTCCTTGCAGGTTGCTCCCCTGACTCCAGCACAGAGAGCAAAGAGCTGACGATCTACTCCGGTCGAAGCGAGACCTTCATAGCCCCTTTCTTGGCAGCATTCGAAGCTGAAAGTGGAATCAAGCTCAACGTCCGCTATGGCGATTCTGCAGAACTCGCCGCTCAGATCCTCGAGGAGGGCGAGAACTCCCCCGCCGACCTCTTCCTCTCCCAGGATGCCGGCTCCCTTGGAGCGGTAGCCGAGGCAGGTCTCCTTGCTGATCTGCCCGCCGAGATCATCGCCAAGGTACCGACTCGTTTTGCTTCCGCGGATTCGAAGTGGGTTGGAGTGACGGGTCGAGCCCGAGTATTCGCCTACAGTCCAGAGCGCGTGGGTCAACTCCCCTCTTCGTATCTCGACATGACAAATTCTCGATATCAGGGTCGTTTTGGAATAGCCCCTACCAACTCCTCATTCCAGGCATTCGTCACTGCGCTACGCCTTGCCAATGGAGATGGCGCGGCTGAGCAGTGGTTACGGGCTCTCGTGGCCAATGATCCGAAGTACTACGAGAAGAACGCCATGATCGTTGAAGCGATCGAGAACGGCGAAATCGATCTGGGTCTTGTCAACCATTACTACGTCTTCGAGGTGGCCAAAGCGCTCGGTCGAGAAATCTCGGTCAAGGATGGCTTCTTCGCTGATGGAGACCTAGGGAACATGATCAATGTCTCTGGCGCCGGAATTCTTGCCACATCAAAGCGAGGAGATGCTGCTTCGACATTGATCGAATATCTCCTTCGGGAATCCACTCAGAAGAAGTTCGTTGCAGATACGAAGGAGTACTCACTCCTTGATGGTCTTGCCGGTCCTACTGGGTTGCCAGCACTGAACGAGATTGCAGCGCCTGCCGTCGACCTCAATGCGCTCCGTGACCTCAAGGCGACACAAGAGCTTCTGATCAAGGTGGGGTTGCTCTGACTCTGGCCATTGATAGGCCAGAGGTAGGGAAGGCGAAACAGTCACCTTTCCGTCTTGCCGGTCTCGCTCTCACTGCCTTGCTTCTTTCACTAGCGAGCATCCCATTCCTTTACCTGACTCTTCGCGTTCGAAGCATCTCAGGTGAGGAGTTACTGGCAATCCTGTTTCGACCAAAGACGATCGAGATCATTCTCAACACATTCACCCTCGCGATCGTCGTTGCCACCCTCGCTGTATTGATTGGGACCCTCTTCGCCAGCCTCATCTTCTCCAGCAACTTTCGCAGTCGCGGCCTTTTGCTCGCCATCTCAGCGCTCCCCCTTGCCATCCCCTCCTACGTCTTCACCTATTGCTGGATAGCGATCTGGCCAAACTTCAGGGGATTCTGGGCTGCCGCCCTGGTCCTTACCTTCAGCAC
>WLDY01000038.1 GCA_009704555.1 Actinomycetota bacterium
CCAGTGATGGTGCCGCACATCTCGCTCAACTTCTCGCTTGGCGTAATTGTTAGCGCTTTGGCGGTCACTGCAGCGATCAGTCTTCGTAAGAATCCAAGCGAGCCAGACCCTAGGAATTTCGTCGAGAAACCCTAAAATCACAGCGTGCGATTGAAGCTTGCTCTCTGGTTCACTCTCTCGGCTCTCTTGCTGAGCCTTCAGGCGAATCCGCAGGCTGCGAACGCAGCAACCTTCTTCGATGTGAATGTGACTGACCATGCTCCGCTGTCAGGGATCCTTGGGAGCGGTACTTCGTACATCGCCACGCAGTTGCGATTTGGTCCCGGGGGGAGTGGCGCACAGAGTCTTTGTAGCGGTCTCAGTGACCCAAAGTGTGCCCAGGAAGCCGAGATCTACGCGATGCTCCCGGTCTGCCAGAGTGTGAGCGAGATCAATTGCATCGAATCGCTTGCTGTCACCTCGGAGGGGACTCAAGGCGGAGTTGCGACATTTAAGAAGACGATCGGTGCATTGGCTTTTCCGGCACAACCAGAGATCGGCCTTCCTGCGGGAGCGAACATCTCACTCTGGAGTGTGCCGAGCCTTTCGAGCGCCGGGAAGATTGGCGACTTCGCTGTCACGGTCAGAGTAAAACTCTTCAAGAATGGATCCACTCTCAGAGCCGACAACTTCAGCGCGCGTGTCGAGCCCTACTCTCTCACGACAACTACCGAGAGCCCAGTTCGCACGCTAGAGAAACTAAACCCCTTGGGAGTTACAGGTATCTCTGGAGAGGGTGGCTCGAGGGATTGCATCTGGATCGATAGCGGTCAATGCGGTTCCGTGAAGGACTTTCCAAAGGATTCCCGGGTCAAGCTGACGATTCGAATCGGTAACTACCTCACATCTTGGTTGCATGGTCGCTTCACAGATCCTGCGATCACTATCACAGCGATTGACGCGAAGAACAATCGCCTTGAGATGGAGGCAGCTCCGGTGAAAGTCCCTTCTGCCACCGCGCTAGTCAACGCGGATGAGGCGGAGGATTCGGTGAAGAATCGGTTCAAGGACCCTTCCGGTTATCTTCCGCCGGGGAATATCGGCATGTATATCGAGGCGACCGACCCCTTCGCTATCAATAGTTTTCGAGATTTTGAGAAGTTCTTCTCGAAGAAGTCGAACAAACTTGTCGATACCTGGTCGATGCGATCGCTCTCTGCGCCATTGAGCTCTTGTGCCAATCGGGTGGCAAGTTCTCTCAATGCGCCACTTTCCACACTCATTGGGATCGTTGCGACGAATTCGGTCACCTACGAGAGCCAACCACCTGCATTCATCGATGGCGCGCTCAACTACCAGGTTGCTGGGCTCCGCTACCTTGCCGATGGCACCACTATCTTCCAGGGACGTTACGACCTATTGATGCGATCACAATTCGCTCGATGCCTCTATAACTACACCGATGCCCCGGTCCTTGCAGAGGTCTCGATAACCAAGGAGGAGGGAACCGAGGTTGTACAAACCACCGTACTCAAGGAAAGTAACGGTTGGTTGGCACTCGGAGCCTATGGATTCACCTTCTCATCGCCCACATTGAAGGTGAAATTGACTCAGGAGAAAGTCGTCGCGTCAACTCCGACTCCTACACCTACTCCTACGCCCACGGCTTCAGCATCACCGGTAGCCGGTCCGATTGCGACGCCAACGCCTCTGGTTGTGCCGGTCAAGAGCTCCATCACATGCGTCAAAGGAAAGTTGACCAAGAAGGTCACGGGCGAGAAGCCAAAGTGTCCAAAGGGATTCAAGAAGAGATAAGTGGAGAGCACTAAGAGGAGCAAATGATGGCGTTCAAATTGAAGTCGATTGTTACATTTCTACTCCTCTCGTTGGTGCTTGCTCCAATAGCCAGTGCCACAGGATCGCCTGATGAGCGATGGCTCTGGGATGCGAGTCAGAAGGATTCCTTCGGCATCATCTTCCAAGAGAGTTCCGAATTGATCGCACAACCACTCACACTCAATGGAGAGGATGCTGGCGCGAGTGGCGGGACGGGGTTTCACAAGTGCCTCAGCGTGCTCGATCCTAAGTGTAAGGATGTCATCAAGTACATCTACTTCTTCTATCTTCCCCAGTGTGAGAGCGCATCATCTGTGAACTGCATCGAAGGTTTTTGGGCGGTGGACAAGTCTGGTAAACGAATCGAAGGTGTGCGCTACGGACAAGTCCCAACCACGCCGGCTATCCCTTATACGAATGCTGGTGCTCCGACACTTCCGACAGGTTCAGTGCCTCAGCTCTACCGATTGCCTGGTCTCAATCATGGTGGCGGATCTGATCTCTATTCGATCAATGCGCAAGTCAAAGGTGGCGATCGTGGGAAAGATGGTTCAGGTGTCTGGCAATTCGGTCGTGACGGGAACTTCGAGGCAGGTATCTATCCCGTCACCATCAAAGAGGGCGCATATGGAGATACTGGCCTCTTCAACAATACTCTCGACAATCGCTTCTGTGCTCATGCTGGCGACGGGAAGTGTTCGATGCGTGAGACCTTTCCCAGCGATGTCAGGTTCGGTTTGAAGGTTCGATTGGGTTGGCGCGCAAACGGGTGGATCCATGGTCGCATCAACGAACCTACTGCCACTTTCGAAGCCACCGCCTCTGGATCGAACCCAGTCTCGGTGGTCTCAGTCGAAGCAAGACCTGTGAAAGTACCGACTTTCTCTGTCACCATGCCGAAAGCAGAGCTTCCTGCAGAGCTACGAAAGCTCTACCTTGAAGGCGGATCGAAGGATGATCCACGAATCTGGGGACGTGGTGGCATAGGTACCACTCTGGGCAGGAGTTTGAGCGGTGAAATGATCAACTCGGTCACATATGAGCCCAATGTTGCAAATGGAATTGACGAGTTGGCGATCTGGCTGGCTTTGGGTAAGGACAAGGCAGTGGCAGCTCCCGCGTATTGGAGTTTCAAACTTCGATCCGCATGGGATCAATGCACCACTTCCAATTCAAAACTCTCTGCAGTCCTTGGAACCAATGCGACGACTTACCTAGATGGACCACCAGTCTTCAACGCTGAGAGTCAGACACTTGACTATCGAGTCTCTGCGCCACACCTGATGCCTGACGGCAGCAAGACTGTCGGCACCTACGATCTTGTGATCGATTCGAATGTCGCTCGCTGCTTCTACGGCTTCTCGAACGCCCCAGTGAGTGCTTCGATCTCGGTCGTTGGTGAGAATGGAGAGAACCGCGTCGCTGCGACCACGGTTCGTGAACGAGATGGATGGATCTACCTCTCAGCATCCGGCTTTACCTTCTCATCGCCGACGCTACGAGTGAAGTTGACTCAGGAAGTTGTGGCCGAGACGAAGCCAGTAGTCGCTACAAAGAAGACGATCTCTTGCGTGAAGGGCAAGAAGGTGAAGAAGGTGACAGGTGAGAGTCCGAAGTGTCCGAAGGGCTTCAAGCAACGCTAAGAGAGTCTGACAAAACAAAAAGACCGGGGCTCGACTCCCCGGTCTTTTTAGTTTCTTGCTATTCCGTTATAAGGAAGGGGGTTCGCAACCGATTCCCTAGGAGGAGAGAAGGAGATTACGAAACGGAATACATCCCACGCCGTGTTGAGCGGGAGATGATTTCGAGGCGTTCCTCTTCGGAGAGGCCGCCCCAGATCCCGTAGGGCTCTTGGACTGCGAGCGCGTGCGCCCGGCACTCCGCGATCACTGGGCAGGCATTGCAGACCGCCTTGGCCGCCATCTCGCGGGCCTTGCGGCGAGGACCCCGTTCGTTCTCAGGGTGGAAGAACATCTCGGTCGGGAGGGATCGGCAGGCTCCTTGCTGCTGCCACTCCCATGAAGCTGCGACAGGCTTGGGAAGTCGTGATACCTCGGTCATGCTGAGCTCGTTTCCTTATAGGGGTTTCCGGCTTTGCGTAAGGCGGACTTTACAATCGTTGCATAGGTTGTTCAAGCCCCTTGGCACGCGTGGTGGATGTGACTTTCCTGAGTCTTTCCCCCAAGGCACCCTTGCTGGGGGTCTCTTTCAAGTGGCAGTGATGGGGGTCATAGCCCACTCTTGCCCCGTGACCATGCCCTCGGATCGAACCGCGACCAAGGACGAATCCTTGACCGTGGCAGCCGTCGCTCGGCGACTCGGCGTCGCACCCGCAACGCTTCGGACCTGGGATCGTCGATACGGCCTCGGACCCTCCGGACACACACAAGGTGAGCATCGTCGTTACAACTCGATGGATCTCGCACGACTTACCTTGATGCGCAAACTTGTCATCGCTGGCATGTCGCCATCGCAGGCAGCAGACCAAGCTCTCAAGCTCGAAGACGAGAACATCAGTAAGGCGAACTTCGTAGAACTCTTGCCGCAAGAGTTCGAAGTCCGCGAGGAACTCGTCGACTCCTTGATGCGTGCAGCGCAGGCCATGGATCGCACCTTCGTCTTCGAACTTCTCGAATCTGAGATTCGTAACAACGGTGTCATCAAGGCATGGAGTGAAGTGATCGTTCCATGTCTGATGTTGATCGGTGACGAATGGGCGGTGACCGGTTCTGGCATCGAAGTCGAGCACATGTTCTCGGAGATCATCAAGAACATCCTGCAGACCAACCTCAAGCCAACGAAGGATCCGCGAAACTCTCGCCCTGTCCTCTTGGCATGTATCGGCGAGGAGACCCACTCGCTCGCGCTCTTCGCATTGCAGGTCGCACTATCGGAGATGAATGTCGAGGCACATTTCCTCGGCGCTCGCACTCCGCTGGAAGCGATCGTGGCGACAGTGAAGAGGAGTGCACCACCAGCGATCTTCCTCTGGGCGCAGTTGGAGCGACATGGCGATGTCACATTGCTCGCAGATATCCCATCGATACGCCCTACGCCTCGGATCGTCCTCGGCGGACCAGGATGGTTCAGAGACGGTGTCGCTATTCCTTCATCGACGCCATCGAAGTTGAAGGTGGTCCATGTCGAAGATCTCCCGAAAGCAGTCTCGGAGATCATGTACGCCATCGGTGACTAGTCGTTCACTCCGCTATTCGTAGCCAAGTCCGAAGAATTTCCTTTTTTTCTCACTCCTGCATCGAAGCCTTAGGATGAGGCCATGTCCGAGGCCAATGAGAAAGTCTTGATGCTGGGCCTCACCTACGACGATGTCCTCCTCCTTCCCGACGCCTCTGATGTGGTCCCGAGCGAGGTCGAAACCAAGACCCAACTGACCCGACGGATCACCCTCGATGTCCCGCTCGTCTCCTCAGCGATGGATACCGTCACCGAATCCGAGATGGCAATCGCCATGGCCAAGGCAGGCGGCATCGGGATCATCCATCGAAATCTCTCAGTGGAAGAACAAGTCACTCACGCCAAACTCGTCAAGGGTGCAGGGCTTCTCGTGGGAGCAGCCGTCGGAGTCGGTGATGATGGCTTTGCGAGAGCGCAGGCGCTGATCGATGCTGGGATCGATGTCGTCGTCGTCGATACCGCACACGGACACCATCGCGCCGTCCTTGATGCGATCGAGCGGATCAAGAACAAGTACTCGGATCAAGAAGTGATCGGCGGCAATGTCGCGACCCGCGCAGGTGCACAAGCCTTGATCAATGCTGGTGCCGATGCGGTCAAAGTCGGTGTCGGACCTGGATCGATCTGCACGACGCGAGTCGTCGCAGGAGTCGGTGTGCCACAAGTGACCGCGATCATGGAAGCCGCGAAGGCTTGTAAGAAGTCTGATGTCCCGTTGATCGCAGATGGTGGATTGCAGTACTCCGGTGACATCGCGAAGGCGATCGTCTCTGGTGCTGATTCAGTGATGCTCGGCTCACTCCTTGCTGGATGCGATGAGTCACCCGGTGAGTTGATCGAGATCGATGGCAGGAAGTACAAGTCCTATCGCGGCATGGGATCTCTCGGTGCGATGCAGAGTCGTGGTGAGAAGAAGAGCTATTCGAAGGATCGTTACATGCAAGACGATGTCTTGGCAGAGGACAAGTTGGTTCCGGAAGGGATCGAAGGAAAGGTCGCCTATCGCGGAAGCGTCGCAACGGTCGTCCATCAACTCGTCGGTGGACTTCGTAGCGGTATGGGATATGCCGGCGCTGCGACGATCGATGATTTGAAGCGAAACGGGCGCCTGGTGCAGATCACCTTCGCGGGGCTTCAAGAGAGCCATCCTCATGATGTCTTGCATGTGGCAGAGGCGCCGAACTACACCCGCGCCAATAAGGGCAAGTAAGGGCAGATAGGCGGAGCATCCATGGCAGATATCGAACTCGCTCCCGGAAAACGGGCGCGCACCGCTTACTCCTTCGACGATATCGCCATCGTCCCAAGCAGGAGGACTCG
>WLDY01000039.1 GCA_009704555.1 Actinomycetota bacterium
ACCACAACACCTCGCGGGGCCAAGCGCCACCGCTTATGCCTATCTTGACTCATTCACGGTGAAGGCTGGATATCGCGTTCCGGTCGAAGTGATCCTCCAACGTGGTGGAATCGTCAATCTTGATGTCTTGGTACGCGAACGCGACCTCGAATTCGCTGACGTATCTCTTCCAAACTAGTTATCAATACTCGATTCTCAAGAATCAGATCTCGATCTTGTAGCCGAGACCTCTCACTGTCTGGATCAGAGTGGGATTCGCTGGATCCTTCTCCACTTTAGCGCGAAGCCGCTTGATGTGGACATCCAACGTCTTGGTATCTCCGACATAGTCACTTCCCCAGACTCGATCGATCAATTGATTCCGGGTGAGAACTCGGCCGGCATTTCGCATCAAGAACTCAAGGAGTTCGAATTCCTTCAATGGAAGCGCGATCGGCTTTCCTTCGACTGAGACTTGATGGCGATCGATATCCATCCTGATATTGGCAACGCTCAAGACGCCAGTCTCGGCCTCGCTCACTGCGCCATTGCCGCGACGAAGGACCGCTCTAATGCGGGCCACAAGTTCACTCCGTGAGTAGGGCTTCGTCACGTAGTCATCAGCTCCAAGTTCCAAGCCGACCACCTTGTCGATCTCGGTGTCCTTCGCGGTGAGCATGATGATCGGCACCTGCGATTGCGTGCGGATGGTCCGACAGACCTCTATCCCTGAGATCTCCGGGAGCATCAGATCGAGCAAGATGAGATCGAATTCATTACGACTGAACTTCTCCAAGGCCTCGGTACCGGTGGAGGCAGTGTCGACGACGAATCCCTCTTTCCCAAGTAGGAAGGCGAGCGCTTCCGAGAAGGACGCCTCATCCTCAACGATCAAGATCTTCGTCATCTACGACCTCTCCCCTGATTCGATCGAAGCAGGGTCGACGCTCGGAAGCCGCAATGCGAATGTGCTCCCCACGCCGATCTTGCTCCACACTTTGACTTCGCCACCGTGGTTTTGTGCCACATGTTTGACAATGGAGAGGCCCAATCCTGTCCCGCCGGTCTCACGAGATCTGGCAGGGTCGACGCGATAGAAACGCTCGAAGATCCGCTCCAGGTCCGTCTCCTTGATCCCGATGCCTTGATCTACGACATCGACTTCGATGACATCTCCCACGCTCTTGAGCTCGACCGAGACTCTCGTCCCCTCAGGTGAGTAATTGATCGCATTCTCGACAAGGTTATGGACTGCCATGATCAATTGCTGGCGATCACCGAGGACCCAAGCCTCGTGCTTGTCTCCTCGTTCGACTGTTATCTGACGTGACTCCGCATTGGTCTCCGCTTGCGCGATCGCTTCGTTGACGACGGCACCCATCTCGATCGGATGAGGATCTGTCAGTGGATCCTCTCCCTGAAGTCGCGAGAGATTGATGATCTCGCGCACCAAATCCTCTAGCCGTTTCGCCTCACTCTTGATCCGATTTGCGAATCGCTCCATCGCTTCAGGATCATCCTTCGCCTGTGAGATCGCCTCACTCAGAAGTGAGAGGGCACCGATCGGTGTCTTCAACTCATGCGAGATGTTGGCGATGAAATCTCTACGGATCGCATCGACACGGGCCTTCTCGCTCTCATCATTGATGAGTATCAGTATCGAATCCTCGTCGAGCGAAGTGACGGCGATCTTGATCTTCCGCTTCCCTTTACCAAAGGGCCCCCTCGGGATCTCTATCAATCCTTGATGCGGCGCTCGCGTTCGTCGCACCGCTCTCACGATCGCAAGGATCTCATCACCATCGAGACGGGAATCCTTGAGGATGTTCAAGGTGGAGATACCTGGGGATTGGAAGATCGGAGAGTCCTCGGTATCGATGACCAAGACATCATCCTCGAGAAGTTCGAAGATACGAAGAAGCGCGTCGGGTAGCACCGCGCCATCGAGATTGCGGATCTCTTCAGACTCAACCGTCTGACTCTTGCGAAAGATCATCAGGGTTCAGACCTTTCTGGCAGATTCCGCCACCGCTTCACTGCCTCATGGTAGAACTCCATCAAATCGCATTGATCATCAAGAAAGAGTGAGACTGCTCGATTTACCGGCTATTCACTCCTTCGATGTCTCTCATTCATCTCTCCTCCTCTAGACTTCGGCCATGGCATGGCTCCGCTCCGCATTCCAGGACGAACTCGATGGCGTGACCGCATCCTTGGTCCAGCTCTCCAATGAAGTGAGTGCGGCTATGGACAAGGCCACCCATGCGATCCTCACCGCGAACCTTGAAGAGGCTGAGGCAGTCATCTCTGCCGATGATCAGATCGATGAGCTTGCCCATGAACTGGACAATCGGATCATCGAGATCATTGCTAGACAACAGCCAGTCGCGAGTGACCTTCGTGCACTCGTCACGGCGCTTCGGATGAGTTCTGACCTTGAGCGGATGGGCGATATGGCCCATCACGTCGCCAAGATCACTCGATTGCGCCATCCTGGTGCAGCGATCCCATCTGAACTCCTCCTTACGGTGCAAGAGTTGGGTAAGACCGTGAAAGCCGTAGCCGACAAGTGCAGCGAAGTCATCGCCAATCGTGATCTTGAAAAGGCCCTCGAGATGGAGAAGGACGATGATGAGGTCGATCGTCTACATCGGAAGTTGTTCGAAGCGCTCTTGGATGAGAGTTGGCCACACAGCACAGAGACAGCGATCGACATGACCTTGATCGGGCGTTATTACGAGCGCTACGCAGACCATGCAGTCTCGATCGCAAGGCGCGTCTACTTCCTCGTCACTGGCACATATTCAGAGAAGCTGGTCTAACCAAACCTTCGCTTGGCTACTTCTTTCCCTGATTCGCTACCGCCTCGATCGCGATCTTCGCAGCCTCTGGATCTAGATACTCGCCACCTTTGACTACGGGCTCAAAGTCATCATCGAATCTATAGAGCAACGGGATCCCCGTCGGGATGTTGACTGCCGCGATATCTGAATCAGAGATGCAATCGATGTGTTTGACGATCGCACGGATGGAGTTTCCGTGCGCCACCACCAAGACGCGCTTTCCCGCATTGAGATCGGTGGAAATCTCACTTTTGAGATAAGGGAGCAAACGGTTGACGACATCCTTGAGGCACTCACTCTTCGGCATCTCAGCACCTAGGTCTTTGTAGCGAGAATCGCTCGCCTGTGAGAACGGGTCGTCGTCGGAGATCGGTGGCGGCGGGACATCGTAGGAACGGCGCCAGAGTTGGAATTGCTCCTCACCATAGGCTTCCAAGGTCGCCTTCTTATCCTTGCCCTGAAGCGCACCATAGTGACGCTCATTGAGGCGCCAACTCCGCTTCACTGGTATCCAATCCCGGTCACATGATGCGAGCGCATATTGCGCGGTATGGATCGCCCGCTTGAGTAGTGAGGTATGAAGGACATTAGGAAGCAGGTTTCGCTCCTTCAGGAGTTCGCCGCCTCTCTTAGCTTCAGAGATCCCCTTCTCAGAGAGATCGACGTCGACCCAACCGGTGAAGAGGTTCTTCGCATTCCATTGACTCTCACCATGACGAAGCAGGATCAATTCTCTACTCATGCGCTCATTCTCTCATCAATTGATCTTCACTCTGAGATCAAGTGCTCGAATGCCTTCAAGTTCGCCAGTGACTCCCCACGCGAGAGTCGCCATGCCCACTCGCGTCGGATCGCTGTCGCGAAGCCGATCTCGAGGAGTGGATTGAATGCGGCATCACAGTATTGCAATACCGAGCCGATCACTTTGTCGAGCTCCCGCTCACTCACCGCGGCATGACTCAATCGACCGACGAGATAGATATCTCCGATCTCGTTGATGGCGAAGGCGACCGAGTACATATTGGCATTCTTGCGAAGGAGCCACTCATGGACTTGCGCCACATTCTCATCCGGTTTCCTGATCACAAAAGCATTGATTCCCAATGAGTGGTCACCGATCACGAGAGCGCAATGCGTCTCAAGTTTCGCGCTTCCTGGCAAGGTGACCATGAAGGTCCTCTCGTCAGCCACTTCATGAGAGAGATCATGTGATGCCAAGAACTCCTCTACGACCGCGAGGGTGCGCGCTTTGGGAGTGCTCATGAAGGAAAGAGTAAACCTCAGGCGAAGCTTCGATTATTGCTCTCGGCGCCGGCTTTCTCGCTGATCACCTTGTCGAAGAGATCAAGGAGCGCGCGCGAAGTGCTATCCCAACCGAAGTGCGAAGCGTGTTGTACCGCACCCATCGAAAGGATCAAGCGCCGCTCAGGTTGAGCGATGAGACGGAGGAGGACCGCACCCCATGCCTTCGGATCATGGCCATCGACGAGGGATCCGGAGAATCCATCAGAGACCGCTGCACGAAGCCCACCGACTGCTGTCGCAACGACAGGGGTGCCGCAGGCTTGAGCCTCCAAGGCGACAAGACCGAATGACTCACTGTAACTCGGAACGCATACGAGGTCAGATGCGCGATACCAATCTGGAAGCTCTGATCGTGTGACCGGCGGCAAGAATCTCACCACATCACTGATGCCGAGCCACTTCGCAAGATTCCGTAATCGATCCAACTCACCACTCTCGCTACCAGAGACACCACCGATGATCAGCGCATTGATCTTGGATCGAAGTCCAGGACTATGGGTGAGGACCTCTGCCACCGAACGGATGAAGATCTCTGGCCCCTTGTGAGGTTGGATTCGACCCACGAAGGTAAGGACGATCTTCGATTGATCTATCGCTAACTTCTCGCGCGCAACGCTCTTGCCTCCGCCGACCTTGAACTCCGCAAGATTGACCCCAGGGGTTGCCACGAAGACGCGATCGGGGCAGGCGCCATAGAGCGAGACCAGGCTTGCAGCCTCCGAATCGGTATTGGCGATGATCGCAGCCGCTGCTTTGACGACGTTCTCTTCACCAATGGATCGTGAGAGCGGCTCTGGTCTCTCGCCATCTGCAAGCGAGAGGTTCTTCACCTTCGCTGTGGTGTGGAAGGTGTGTACGAATGGGATGCCACTCTCTTGGGAGACCTGCTTCGCAAGCAGACCAGAGGTCCAATAATGCGAGTGGATGATCTCGTATCTGCCGCTCTCTCTCATGTGGCGATAGAAATCTGCGACGAGTTGGTCCATAAGAGCGGGGATATCGCTCTTACTCACACCCTCATATGGTTTCGCATGTAGATGCCTCACTCGCACACCTGGGGCAAGATCAACGACATCCGGTAACTCTGGGTGAGATGCACGCGTGAATATGTCCACCTCGACTCCGGAGGCGGCCATCTTCTTCGCGCTCTCGATCACATAGGTATTCATGCCACCAGCATCACCGATACCTGCTTGATCAAGTGGTGAGGTGTGGAGCATCACCGTCGCAACGCGCCTAGGCGTAGAACGGGAAGAAGGATTAGCGTGAAGCGACATCGGTGATGAGTTTACTCGCGCGAATCTCACCGACAACTTTCCCATCTCCATATACGGGAACTGGATCGAATCCAAGCGCGACTCCTAGATGCGAAAGACTCGCAGAAAGCAGTGGTCGATCCCCTCGGTTGGAGCCATCGCTCATCTTCCACGCCATCGTTCCACTTCCTCGAAGCGAAGCGATCATCACGCCTTCAGCTCCATCCTTGACCAACAATCCAGGCATCACCTCCATCGCCTCCGTGACGACTCTGCCTTTACCGCTCACCATCTCCGGAAAGCTCGTGCAGGCTTCGACGACTTGGCGATGAATCGAATCCTCTGAGTGAGTGATGCGATGAATCGCACGGACCATGCCACGAAGTGAGATCGCAAAGAGTGGTGCACCACAACCATCGACACTCACCCGAGTGATCTTCTCTCCAGCGAGATCCTCGAATTCCTTGCGAATCAGAAGTTGAAGTGGATGACCCTGATCCTTGTAACTCTCAAGGTCCCACCCATTGATCGCAGCCGTCGCCACCATCCCGGCATGTTTTCCACTGCAATTCGCAGCGAGCGATGTCGCTTCCCGATCTCCCCATTCACGCCGCTCCGTAATACCTAAAGGTTTGTCCGGCGTATTTCGTAGCGCACTCTCTCTCAGTCCTGCAGTGGAGAGGATCCTCAGGGCGCTCTCTTGATGCTGAGCGCTGCCTGCGTGGCTCGCACAGACGAGTGCTAGCTCTCTCAGATCGAGGCGCAGACCTGCTCGAAGCATCGCTGATGCTTGGATCGACTTGATCGCAGATCTGGGATAGATCAATTGCTCGGCGGCTCCAAGTGAGAGGCGATCGTTCGCATCGCTATCGATGAT
>WLDY01000004.1 GCA_009704555.1 Actinomycetota bacterium
CCGACCAGACCTCCGCCGAGATCCTTGCCGAATGTCATCGAGTATCCGTAGAGCGTCCAGACCACGGCAACAAGGCCCATGGAGACGAAAGACATCATCATCATGTTGAGAACTCCCTTGGCCCTCACCATTCCGCCATAGAACATGGCAAGACCAGGAGTCATCAGGAGGACGAGCGCGGTGCTGATCAGCATCCACGCGGTATCGCCGGTATCCATACTTTTCTCTCTTCTCTACTCTCCGGATCGATCGCGCTGATCGATCGTCGGATTGTGAGAGCGTCGGCCACGCTGCCTCCAGGGCCAATGGCCCTGAGATTGCTCCCGCAGATAGTGGGAGAGATTGATCTGGGAGCGTTACGGCAGCCTGCTTCGAGGATTTCGATTATGTGAAGAATCCAGGCCCTCTGTTACTTACGTGTTACATCAGAAGAGCCCGGCGACGAAAGCCTCCGGATCAAAGGGCTTCAAGTCTGCTAGTCCTTCGCCAATACCGATGAGCTTGATCGGTACCTTCAACTCACGCTCGACGGCAAGGATCGCACCACCCTTAGCGCTCCCATCCATCTTGGTCAGGACAATCCCTGTTATGGGAGTCGCAGCCAAGAACTCCTTAGCTTGGATGATCGCGTTCTGACCGGTGGTCGCATCGAGCACCAAGAGCGTCTCTTGCACTGGTGCGACTTTCTCAACCACTCGTCGCACCTTCGCTAGTTCTGACATCAGATTGCTTTCGGTATGCAATCTCCCAGCGGTATCGATGAGATGGATGTCAAAGCTCTCCTCGACCGCTCGCTTCGCACCATCGAATGCAACTGCCGCCGGGTCAGCGCGTTCAGAACCCTTATGGAATCCGACATCGATTCGCTTCGCCCACGTCTCAAGCTGCTCGACCGCAGCCGCTCGAAACGTGTCAGCTGCAGTCAGTAGGACACTCTTGCCTTCTCTCTGGAAGCGGGCGGCAAGCTTTGCCACCGTCGTCGTCTTGCCAGTTCCATTTACGCCGATGACAAGGATCGTCGTCAATCGATCGCTCGCAGCGATCTCACGCGAGAGCGGACTCAACCCCGCAAGAAGAACGCTCGCTATTCGCTCTCGCAGCTCGCCGCGACCCTTGCGAGCTGCCTCCATCACTTCTCGAGTCAGTGTTGGACCAAGGTCAGCGGTCAAGAGTTCACTCTCGAAGTCGGCTAACGCCTCTGGAGATGCTCCAGAGGTCAACGAGGAGAACTTCGAGACGAGTTTGGAGAGAAGTCCCATCAGGAGGAGACGGCCTCGCGAAGCCGTTGTGAGATCACCTCAGAGACACCGTCGCCTCGCATCGTCACTCCATAGAGCGCATCGGCGATCTCCATCGTTCGCTTCTGGTGCGTGATGACGATCAATTGCGAACTTGATCTCAACTCCTCCATGATCCCGAGAAGTCGCCCAAGGTTGGTGTCATCGAGCGCTGCCTCGACCTCATCCATGACATAGAACGGACTCGGCCGTGCCTTGAAGATGGCGACCAAGAGCGCAACCGCGGTCAATGATCGCTCACCACCAGAGAGGAGCGAGAGGCGCTTGATTCGCTTTCCAGGTGGTCTCGCTTCGACATCGATTCCCGTGGTCAGCATGTCCTCGGGATTGGTGAGGATCAATCGACCTTCGCCGCCTGGGAAGAGACGTGCGAAGATACCCTCGAACTCTCTTGCAGTGTCCTGATAAGCAGTAGTGAAGATCTCCAACACCTTGTCATCGACCTCTTTGATGATGTCCATAAGGTCTTTGCGGGACTTCTTCAAATCTTCCATCTGATCGGCGAGATACTTCAATCTCTCCTCGAGCGCCGAATACTCCTCGAGTGCGAGCGGGTTGATACGTCCCAAGAGCGCCAATGATCTCTCTGCTTGAGCGAGGCGACGTTCCTGGGCATCCCGTTTGAAAGGCATCGGCTCCCCAGCGATCACCTCACCTAAATCATTCTCGGAGAAGGATGAGACGAGATTCTCCGGTCCGTACTCGGCGAGCAAGACCTCCCTGTCGATACCGAACTCTTCGAGCGCTTTCGCCTCCAACTGTTCAATGCGAAGACGCTGTTCCGCTCTCGCCATCTCATCTTGATGGACGCTGGAAGTCAACTCTTCGAGATCGCTTCCGAGTTCTCGGATTCGAGCACGCAGTGCCAAAGTCTCACCTTCGCGGTCGGATCTAGAGATCTCAAGTCGTTCACGCTCTGTCGCAGCCCGAGAGATGGATACTTCGATCTGAATCAGAGCCTCATAGGCAGTCTCTGCAATCTCCTGTGCGACGAGTGCTCCACGACCACGAGCCTCACGACGAGCGATCTGACGCGATGCACTCTCACGTTCGCGCTGGGCACTCTCGCGAAGTTCAGCGATCCGCTGAGCTAGCGCCGTCGCACGCTCTTCCGCTGTGCGAAGCGCAAGCCGCGCATCAACCTCAAGGCCTCGCACTCGTGCCAACTCTGCACGTAGACCCTCTAGCGTGGACGAGTCAGGTTCCTCTGTGACGATCTCATCACTGTTGATCTCAGCCTTGGCGCGGTCCAGATCCTCGCTCAACGCTCTGAGTGATGCATCGAGCGAAGCAGATTGCACTTCGAGGCGACTCTTCTCATCACGAGCACTCGCGATACTTTGACCGATAGCAGCCATCTCTTCGGCAATCGCACCCATCTTCGAATCCGACTCATTGAGACGCGCCAAGGCAGCCTCATGCAGCGAACGAACCTTCGCAACCTCGTCATCGTGTGTGCTCGACTCGAAACGAAGGCGATCTCGATCATGTGTGAGGTGATCGACCAATTCATTGGTGGTCTCGATCAGACGATTGATCTGCACTAGGGAGTTCCCCGTGCCACCACGGGCGAGAGTGCGTGAGAGCAACTCCCCTCTCTCGGTGACTGCTACCAAGTTGGGATGCTCACTGACGATTCGCTCTGCCGCTGCAAGTGATTCTGCAATGACTACTCCATCGAGGAGTTTCGGCAGCAACCCTTCGAGTGTCTTGGACTTGCACTTCGATGCGAGAGAAGTGAGCGTAGATGGAAGTGGCTTGATCGATTCGACAGTCGAACCGAGGATGATGACATCGGCTCGTCCTTTATCTTCCTTACCAAGGAATGTGAGGGCATCGACCGCACCGGTGAGATCCTCGACGACGATGGCATCAGCGAGTGTGCCAAGAACGTTCGCGACCGCGATCTCCCAACCTCGATCGATCTCGATCAATGAGGCCAGCGTTCCCTTGATCTTGAAGCCTTCAGGCTTGGCGAGGATCGCACCCGCTCCGTCACGGTGGATCGCTGCCTGTTGCAATGCATCACGCTTCGAGATCGCCGAAGATAGGTCTCGCTCCAATTCGACGAGCTTCTTGGCAGTCGCACTCTGACGCGCGAGCGCTTCATCAAGGTCGCGCTTGGCTCTCTCGTACTCGGAATCAAGATCTCTCTCACCGGCACCAAGGCCGCTGAGTTCACTCTCTTTCGAGGCGTACTCCAAGGATGATCTCTCGATTCGCGCATCGACTTCACTCTTCGTCGCATCGAGGCGACCACGTTCCTCTTCGGCTTGCGAGATCTTCGATTCGATCGCCCGCAGATGCCCTTCCCGCCTAGCGCTTCCTTCACGCGCATCCGCAAGAGCCCGAAGCGCTGCCGCGATCCGTCTCTCCTCAGTCGTGAATGCTGACTCAGCGTCCCTTACTGATGCAGCGATCGCCGCTAATTCGCCATCTGCCGCAGCGACTTGGGTGCGAAGCACTCGCTCTTCCTCGCTCAGTGCATCTGCCTCTGCCTCAAGCGCACTTGGATCACGCCCAGAGATCTTCGCTTCCTCGAGTTCCTCGGCCAAGAGTTTTGCACGCTCTGAAGCCAAGGTCTGAGTCGCACGCAACTTCTCGCGTTCGCCCGTGAGTCGGTAATAGTTGTCTTGGGCCGAACTCAGTAGCGGTCCTTCGGTAGCAGCGAGTGAATCAAGTTCGACCTCACGCTCTCGAAGGCGAGTCAACTCCCGTTCGACTTCGGTTCGCCTCGCGCGAAGCGAGGTCTCATCCGCCGCCTCTGCCTCGAGCGCCTTCACTAGCGCCGTTACATCATCAGCAAGGATGCGCAGTTTCGCGTCACGCAACTCCGCCTGAATCGCACTCGCCTTCTTCGCCACCTCAGCCTGCTTGCCAAGAGGCTTGAGTTGTCGTCTCAACTCCGATGTCAGGTCCTGGATCCTCGCCATATTCCCCTGCATGGAGTCGAGCTTGCGAAGCGCCTTCTCTTTTCGCTTCCTATGTTTGAGGACACCAGCAGCCTCTTCGATGAAAGCGCGACGCTCTTCCGGGTTGGCCATCAAGACGGCGTCGAGTTGACCTTGCCCGACGATGACATGCATCTCTCGGCCGATGCCGCTGTCGCTGAGGAGTTCTTGGACATCGAGCAAGCGTGCTGTCTCACCATTGATCTGATATTCACTCTGGCCATTGCGGAAGAGGATGCGAGAGATTGTCACCTCTCTGAATTCGAGGTCGAGCGCACCATCTGAGTTGTCGATCGTCAGTGATACTTCGGCGCGACCGAGCGGCGCCTTTCCGCTCGTCCCCGCGAAGATGACATCTTCCATCTTGCCGCCGCGGAGCGACTTCGCACCCTGCTCACCCATGACCCACGCGAGAGCGTCAACGACGTTGCTCTTGCCGGATCCATTGGGACCCACAACGCAGGTGATGCCGCGTTCCAGTTGCAGGGTCGTCGGATTAGCGAAGGACTTGAACCCTTTGAGCGTCATGCTCTTCAGATACACGCGTAAAACCTACCGGAGTGAGTCTGCAAAGCCCGGCAACGAGAGTGCGAACCTTCGCAACCGTAAAGTATGAGTTGAGGCTTTAGCGAAGACGCTGACAGCGAGGGCAGAGATGCGATGAGCGATTGGTGAAAGTGATTCGCCGAATGGCTGTGCCACATCTGCGACATCTTTCTCCTTCGCGACCATAGACGGCAAGGCGCGTGGCAAAGTAACCACTCTCACCGTTGACATTGACATAGAGATGATCGAATGAAGTGCCACCGAGATCCAACGCTCTCTTCATCACAGCGCGGATCGAACTCAGCAAGAGTCGCAACTGCGCATCGTTCAACGTCGAGGCCTTCCGCTCTGGATGGATCTTCGCGCGCCAGAGCGCCTCATCGGCATAGATGTTTCCAACTCCGCTCAGGATCGTCTGATCCAAGATCGCCCGCTTGATCTCACTCTTGGATCTCTTCAGACGTTCGATGACACGATGCGGATCGAAGTGATCTTCGAATGGATCGGGAGCGACATGAAGAATCGACTTCGGGACAGAACTCTCTTCATCGATCTCATCTATCCGCATCCAACCGAAGGTCCTTTGATCGAGGAAGTCGAGACGGAACTCCTTTCGGCCATCCTTGAAGAGTGCGGTCATGCGAACGTGTGGATGCAGCTCTTCCTTCATCGCCTTACGACCTTGAAAGACTCGGAACTGACCACTCATGCCGAGATGCGCGATCAGGGCATGTTCATCTCTCTCAAAAGTGAGCCAGAGGTATTTCCCTCGCCTCTTCACACTCTCGCAGCGGAGCCCTTGGAGAAGATCGAGCGGGGCCTTGGATTTCTGGGACACCGCTCGCGGATGAAGAGTTCCAATGGTCAGGATCCGTGCGCCAGGAAGATGTTCTTCAAGACCCCGGCGGACACTCTCTACTTCAGGTAGCTCTGGCATCTTCGCTGAACTCCTCGAACGTCGAGTCGCTCTCGACCCTACTTCGCTGGACTCTCGTTCGGTCCTTGCTTGCTCTCGATCAAGACCTCATAAGCGAGGCGAGCAGCCTCTTGCTCTGCCTCTCTCTTGCTTCGTCCACGTCCGATGGAGATACGTGATCCGGAGACGATCGCGGTGGCTTGGAACTCTTTCGCGTGGTCAGGTCCGGATTCAGCGATCTCGTACTCAGGTCCTCCTAGTCCCCGAGAGGCGAGTAACTCTTGTAGCGCGGTCTTACCGTCCAACATCACTCCGCGAGAGAGCGAATCGTCGATCGCGCTCGACATCATCGAGACGATCGCCCGTTTTGCGCCGTCCAGACCGTGCTCGACATAGATCGCACCGAAGAGCGCTTCTAACGCATCGGCAAGGATCGAACTCTTATCTCGTCCGCCGGTTACTTCCTCACCTTTACCCAATCGGAGGCTTTCACCGAGATGAAGCTGTCTTGCTACATCAGCGAGCGCGCGAGTGCTGACTACGCCAGAGCGCAACGGCGAGAGTCGACTCTCATCGAGGTCGGGAAACCTTTGGTAGAGCTCTTCGGTTATGACGAGTCCGATGACGCTGTCTCCCAGGAACTCCAATCGCTCGTTTGTCGGTAGACCACCCGACTCATAGGCGAAAGAGCGATGGGTCAGTGCGAGCGTGATCAGTTCCTCGGATAACGGAAGAGAGAGTTCGGTGAGAATCTGGTGGAGTCCACCAGAGCTTGATTCATCTGAATTAGTCATGATTCCTTCGCCCTCATCGACGATGGCCCCTCACTTCACGCCTTCGTGGATTTCATGAGGCGTAAGGAAGTGTGTTCAGACTAGACGTCGAGAACCTGACGACGGTTGTAGGTGCCACAGGTAGGGCAGGCGGCGTGCTGCAACTTCGGTTGCTGGCACTGACCACAGGTCGCGACTGCGGCTGGGGTCGCCTTCCACTGGGAACGGCGCGCACGGGTCCGAGCCCTGGAGAGTTTTCGCTTGGGTACTGGCACGGGCGGGAGTATTCCATCTGGTCTGGGGAAAGACAAAACGAGGCTTTTACTGCTCCTTCAACCTCTCGCTAAGACTCTCGAGAGCCTTCCACCGTGGGTCACGCTCCTCGTGCCCATGTTCGCCATCAAGCTCCCGCCACGGCGTCCCACAGATCGAACAGAGACCGGGGCAATCCTCTTCGCAGAGAGGGTTGACCGGCAGAGCGAGTATCACCGCGTCACGTACCGGGATCGCAAGGTCCACACTCTCCTCGGTGACCATCAAGATCTCATCGGTCTCGACATCCTCATCACTCAAGGCTGCGGCTTTGCTCTCGTACTCGTAGAGCTCGTCGAATCCCTGATCGATATCCATCTCCACCGGAGCTAGACACCTAGCGCACTCTCCCACCGCTTTCGATCTGACTCGGCCACGAATCAAGATCCCTTCATCGACGGATGTCGCGGTGAGCGTCAGATCGATCTCCTCATTGGCAGGGATGGCGATCATGTCGAGACCAAAGGGTCGATTGAGAGTGCGATGCAAGCGATAGTCGCGATACTCGCCGGATCGCCGCGGAAGTTCGTGGATGGAAAGAAGGAATTCCTTTGATCCTGATGACGACTCGGTAGCGCTCATGGAAACACGAACCTAGTCAGCGAGTTCTGAGAGCGCATCCTTGTCGCTACCGCCTGCAAGTCGCTCACGACCTCGATTGATGGCATCCAGAGTCTTGTTGAGGATCACTTCAAGCGTTGCTAAACGTGAGTCGATATAGGCATCCACCTCAGCTCGCTCTGAGTCGGCCTGCGTGCGAGCGTCATCAAGGATGCGGCTTGACTCCTCACGCGCGCTCTGCACGATCGCAGTCTGCTCCACCATCCTCGCGACTTCCTCACGAGCATGGGCGATCAACTGTTCCGCTGATGTCCGTCCCTCGTCCACGATCCGATCGCGAGCTGCAAGTAACTCTTGGGCTGCAAAGAGGTCTGATGGCAGGACGGTCTTGATTTCGTTGAGTAGGTCGAGGAGCTCTCCCCGATGTACGACGCATGAACCAGAGAGCGGCACTGAACGCGCCTCAGAGACCATGGTGAGAGCGCTCTCGATCTTCTCTAGCGAATCCATCTCACTCCTCTCGAACTCTCCCTCAAAGGGCAAAGACTACTTGCCAAAACGCGACTGCAGCGCGAGATGAACGTGCGATGGCACCCAAGAACCGACATCGCCACCGTACTTGGAAATCTCCTTGACCAGGGATGAGGAGAGGAAGGAGTAGTCAGGTTTAGTCGCCATGAAGAAGGTCTCGATGCCCTTCAACTTCAAGTTCATCTGACTCATCTGCAATTCATAATCGAAATCGCTCACCGCCCGAAGACCCTTCACGATGGCTGCGATCTCATGATCCTCACAGTAATCCGCGAGAAGCCCACTCCATGAATCGACTCTGACGTTCTTTAGGTGCGATACCGAACGCGTGATGAGATCGATCCGCTCCTCGATGGAGAAGAGGCCAGCCTTGGTTGAATTGATCAACACGGCGACGATTACCTCGTCAAAGATCTTCGACGCTCGCTCGATGACATCGAGATGACCGAGAGTGATCGGATCGAAGGAGCCCGGCGCTACTGCGCGACGAATAGCCATGGCTGAAGTCTAACCGCTACCTAATTCGCCATAGAAGATGGCTGCATTGCCGTACTTGCGCACCTTCACCTGACGCATCTCATCGGGCCATGGAAAGGTATCGGTTCGACTCGCCCGTTCGATGACGATCAACGACTCCTTGACGATCGCACCTGACTTCATGAGTTGCTTGAGGAGGAGTTGCAGATCTTGGTCGGGAAAGGCATAGGGCGGATCCATGAAGATCACGTCATAGGGATTCGAGAATCGAGAAGAGAAACTCTCTACATCGCTATCGACAATCGTGACCTCCTCGACATCGGAGAGTGATTGCGCCATCTCGATGTTGGAACGAGCGATAGCAAGGGCAGCTCGATCAGATTCGACAGCAACACATGCTCGCGCACCCCTGCTGATTGCTTCAGCAGAGACTGCGCCACTTCCAGAAAAGAGATCCAGGAACCTGATGCCACGAAGGTCCCCATACTCGGATTCAAGTGATGAGAAGAGCGCCTCTCGTGCCCGATCCGAGGTTGGCCGGGCGCTCGTGCCTTCAGGGGAGAGCAGACGTCTTCCCTTGGCACTTCCGGCGATGATGCGCATCCGATCGAATCCTGTCTTCTCGTTCTGCTTCAGAGTGCCTGGTCAGCCTTTTTCGACGAAGGCCGTATCTGACTCTCTCTCGCGTCGAATGACGAAGTCGCGTAACGCAGGAACGGTATCAAGGTGCGAATCCCGCGCCAAGAGCTCGGTGGCACGCTCACGCGCAGCGATGATCATCGCCTCATCCTCAAGGACGCGAAGAAGGCGTAGATGCGAGCGCGTCCCTGATTGCGAGGCACCCAGGACATTTCCTTCCCGCCGTTGCTCGAGATCGACTCGCGAGAGTTCGAAACCATCCAACGTCGATGCCACCGCCTGGAGGCGTTGCATGGAAGGGCTCTCCTCTTCGCTTCGCGTAACAAGGAGACAGAGTCCAGGTTCACTTCCTCGCCCCACTCGTCCTCGAAGTTGATGTAGTTGCGAGACGCCGAAACGATCCGCATCGAGGATCACCATCACCGTCGCATTGGCGACATCGACGCCGACTTCAATCACAGTGGTCGAGACGAGTACATCGATCTCCCCCGACTTGAAGGCGCTCATCGTCTGATCCTTCTCATCAGGAGTCATCCGCCCATGCAAGACAGCGATACGTAACCCGCTGAGAGCTCCGTCATTCAAGACCTCAAAGAACTCCTCAACAGATGCCATGCTCTCGCCATCTCCGCCATCGGCGATCCCATCCGGCAACTCCTCCGCGAGCAAGCGTGCGACGCGCTCTCTCATCTGCTTTGCCCTTTCTTTCTCTGGATCCTCGCTCTTCTCATCAGTGCGCTTGGCAGGCGATGACGAGGAGATCCTTGGTGCGACGACATAGGCCTGTCTTCCTTTTCCGACCTCTTCCCTGATTCGCACCCAGGCTCGGTCGAGGAAGTGTGGCTTGGAGAGCACGGGAATGACATGTGTGGTGATCGGCGAGCGCCCTTGCGGCAACTCATCAAGTATCGATACATCGAGGTCACCGAAGACCGTCATCGCGACGGTACGCGGGATCGGCGTCGCCGTCATTACAAGGATGTGAGGGGCGTTCTCACTCCGCTCTCGCAGTGCATCACGTTGCTCGACACCGAAGCGATGCTGTTCATCGATGACGAGAAGGTCGAGACGTGCGAATTCGACTCCTTCGGAGATCAAGGCATGCGTCCCGATCACTAAGTCGATGCTTCCCTCTCTCAATCCATCATGGATCCTCTTCTTCTCCGCTTGTGGGATCGATCCCGTGAGAAGTTCGACTCGTAGCGCATCCACCTCAGAGCCGAGCATCCCTCCCTCCGCTAGTGGGCCGAGGATGGAGAGGAGATTCCGATAGTGCTGTGTTGCGAGGACCTCAGTCGGAGCAAGAAGCGCTGCCTGACCCGCGGAGTCTGCCGCGGCAACCATCGCCCGAAGAGCAAGGACTGTCTTTCCCGATCCGACCTCACCTTGCAGGAGTCGATACATCGGACCTTCGCTCGCGAGGTCGGCTGCGATCTCTTGCCAGACTCGGTTCTGTCCCGCCGTCAGCGAGAAGGGCAGCGCCGCGTCGAACCGCACGACAAGACCACGTCCCTTGCCGACCAGAATCGGATGAGAATGCAAGCGCCGGATCGCCTCTCTCCTCTTGACCAGAATCAATTGCAAGATGAAGGCTTCATCGAAAGTCAATCTTCGCTTAGCATCGCTGGCACTCTGCAGATCATCTGGTTGATGGACTTGTCGCAGCGCTCGTGCGTATGGGATCAACTTCTCACTCTCAAGGATCTCCGCTGGCAGC
Organism: Actinomycetota bacterium; assembly: GCA_009704555.1. Lineage (GTDB taxonomy): Bacteria > Actinomycetota > Actinomycetes > Nanopelagicales > Nanopelagicaceae > SYAN01. Next base: position 10,722 of record WLDY01000004.1, read on the forward strand.
AGGTCATCGATATCGGCGATCTGATCGAGCAGAATCTCTATCGACTGTTCGATCTTCCATGATGGAAGTTTCGACGTGGCGGGATAGATCGGAATGAGTCTTCCGGCGAATTCATCGATCGCTCCATCTACATTGTCGCCATCCGGGATCAGCTGGTACTCCGGGTGTGAGAGTTGTCGCTTACCGTTGAAGAGCGTGATCTTCCCTGCGAAGAGACCTTCTCTGCCGACCTTCAACTCCCTCTCGCGCCAAACTTGATTGAAGAAAGTGAGGAGCAACTTAGCTTGACCATCCGTGACGACGACCTCCAAGATCCCGCCTTTTCTCCGTGGGATCTTCTTCACCTTCACGGAGAGGATCTCGGCGAGAATGGTCGCCTCTGAACCGACCGGAATCTCATCGATGGCTGTGAGTTCACCCCGCCGGATGTATCGGCGTGGATAGTGAGTGAGCAGATCGGCGACGGTGAGATAGCCGAAGGCCTCCTCGAAGGCCTTTGCGGTCTTCGGTCCGATCAGGCGTTCAAGGGGGCGACCCAAGAGATCGGAATCGCTCATATGTCGCCACCCTACGCCCAACACTTCGATTTCCGTTCGAGCGCATCGACGGGCTACCCTTACCCCTGCGTCTTGGCCTTCATTAGGTCAAGCTTCTAGGTCGAAATCAGTGCAAGACATCAAGGAGTCATCGTGGCATCTGTATGCGATATCTGTGGCAAGGGTCCGAGCTTTGGAAACAACGTCTCGCACTCCAAGCGTCGTACTCGCCGTCGATGGAATCCAAACATCCAGCGCATCAAGACCATGGTCGCCGGCTACAGCAAGCGACAGAATGTCTGCACCTCTTGCATGAAGGCTGGGAAGGTCGCTCGCTAGTCGCCCCTCCGCGAGACCAAACCTTTGGATTCCTCTCAGAAGTGAGAGAAGCCGCGTTCTTCAATAGCCACACCATCCAAAGTAAGTAGAGATCCCGCACGCGCCTTGACCGTGCCTATGCGCCACGCCTTCGAACCCTTCCATGACGCGGGCGCAGTGAAGAGTGGGCCATGTTCCTCGCCACTCGTCAGCACGGTCTGAAGCGGATCCATCTCAAGGGCAAGCGCAACGTCAGCGATTGCGGCGAACGCAGGGTGCGCACGAAGCGCCTCGCTCTCAAGATCGATTGAGAGAGAACTCGATCGAGCAAGAGATGCGGCATCGATGAGGATCCCATCACTGATATCGCAGAGTGAAGTCGCGCTCTCTGCCGCGTCAAGGAAGCTCCGATACTCCACCTTTGGTGACCTATGGAAGGCGATGCTCTCGGAATCAAGGACGAGGTCCCTTCTCAACTGCTCAAGACCGAGGAGAGAGCGGCCAGGCAGAGCGGCGAGATAGAGGGAGTCGCCAACCTGCGCACCACTCCGGGTCACCACTGCATCACCTTCGCCGATAGCTGTCATCGATACTGTGAGGGATTCCGCCCTTGAGAGATCACCGCCGATGACTCGTGCGCCGATGAGAGCGCACTCATCCGCAATCCCCTGCGCAAGTTCGAATATGGATTCACGGTCAGCCGGATCGAATGCGACAGCTACGAGGAGATAGCCAGGAGGGACTCCCATGGCGAAGATATCGGCCAGGTTCGCTGCTGTTGCCTTCCTTCCGATCGCATAGAGATCACTCCACTGGCGATTGAAGTGGACGCCTTCGGTGAGGAGATCGGTCGCAACAGCCACCCCGGTGGCTCGAGGCGTGAAGAAGGCTGCGTCATCTCCGATGCCGACCTTGAGGTGGCTATCGGAATCTCTCCCTGCCCTCGCGAAGATCTCTTTGAGCCTCTCGATGATCGCGAGTTCATCCATAGGTCGATACTAGTTCTGCAGTTGAGAACTTCCCCGAGGGATCAATCTGCGCTACCGTCGCGCCATGGCAATTCAGGCCTATATCTTGATTCAAACCGAGGTGGGCAAGGCGGGCAGCGTCGCACAGGCGATCTCTGCTATCTCCGGTGTGACCATCGCAGAAGGTGTAACGGGTCCTTACGACGTGATCATGCGCGCAGAGGCCCCGTCGATGGAAGAGTTCGGTCGCATCATCCTCTCGAAAGTTCAAGCGGTCCCAGGGATCACTCGCACCCTGACCTGCCCAGTCACATCGATGTGATGTCGGGATTGACCTCTCGATCAGACTTTCGGATTTTGTAACGCCTCCTCGATCAGCGTCGTGATGACGTCGCGATAGTTGCGACCACTCTCGCGCCAGAGCATTGGAAAGACTGACTTCGGAGTGAAGCCGGGCATCGTGTTGAGCTCATTGATCACTATCTGACCCTCATCGGTGAGGAAGAAATCGACTCTCGCCAAACCTTCACATCCGATCGCCTGGAAAGCTATGACTGACTGCTCTCGAATCTCCTTCGCGATCTCATCAGGGATTGGAGCAGGGACTAGGTACTCCGTCGCAGAATCAAGGTACTTCGCCTCGTAGTCATAGAACTCTCGACCACCAAGGACTCGAATCTCGCCCACTACCGATGTGAGGAACTTCCCGCCTTCTTGGAGCACTGCGCATTCAAGCTCACGACCGTTGATCGCCTCCTCTATCAAGACCGTCGAATCGAACTTCAACGCTTCGTTGATCGCTGCCTGAAGCGCTCCCTTCTCTTTGACTTTCTGTGTGCCGCGACTCGATCCTCCACGCGAGGGTTTTACGAATACGGGCAGAGTAAGTGAGAGTGAATCAGCTTCAACCGCTGAGGCGACACTCACTCCAGTTGCTACTCGCAATCCAGCACTCGCGAAGATCTGCTTTGCTCGTGTCTTATCCATGGCGAGTGCGGATGAGAGGACCCCGGAACCTAGGTAATTGATCTGCATGAACTCTGCGAAACCTTGGAAGACGCCATCCTCACCGTTGCTGCCATGAAGGACAGGAAAGAGAAGGTCGATCTCCTCGGGAAGCGTCCCTTTCACTCCGTTCTTGGGAACGATGGGGATGCCATTCTCATCGCGATCGAATTGATCTCTACTCGTCAGCTCAACGAAGCCTTCACCTGAATCGGTGATGCCGAAGAGCGAGACCCGATAACGCTCGCGATCGATTGCCTCGAAGATGCCAAGGGCGGATAGACATGAGATCTCGTGCTCGGCGCTCTTACCACCGCAGATGAGGGCAATATGTGGCTTCACGCACTCATCCTCTCGAACATCTACTCAATACCCTTCAAATCGATCTCGTCTCCGGTATCGATTTCACTCAATCTCGCTAACGCCTCCGCAGGTGACATCCTGCCAGAGACCACCTCTGCCACCGCTTCGATGATCGGAATCTCGACCCCCACCATGTGCGCCATCTCCACGACAGCGCTCGAAGAGGCGACGCCCTCAACGGTCTTCCCTAGCGTCTCGCGAACGATATGAAGATCCCCCGTCTTGCCGATCGCCTCTCCGAAGGATCGGTTGCGCGAGAGCGATGACTGACAGGTGGCAACGAGATCGCCCATTCCAGCAAGACCAGCAAAGGTCAGTGGATCCGCCCCCAGCGCTACTCCGAGCCGCGTCACCTCGTTGAGTCCTCGCGTGATGATCATCGCTTGCGTGTTCTCACCGAAGCCCATCCCAACGACGATGCCGACTGCGAGTGCGATGACATTCTTCAGCGCTGCTGCCAATTCACAACCCAATAGATCGCTGGAGGTGTAGACCCGAAAGTACGGAGTCTTGAAGGCCATTGCGATCAGCTTCGCCGTCTCACGACTCGTCGATGCCGAGACCGCACCAGCAGGTTGCCTCAGCGCCAATTCCCCTGCGAGATTCGGGCCGGTGATGAATCCGACCTGACTCTCATCGATGTCGATGACTTGGCGCAGCACTTCCGACATCCGAAGATGAGTCGACACCTCGATTCCCTTCAAGGTACTCACAGTCGGGATCGATCGCGGGTAGCGCTGCTGCCATGTTTCGAGATTGGCGCGAAGACTCTGCGCGGGGATTGCGAGAGTGATCAGATCCGCACCTTCAAAAGCTTCTTCGATATCCGTCGTTGCTCGAAGTTGGGTCGGAAGGCTCACTTCTCCGAGGAAACCGCTGTTTCTGTGATGATCATTGATTTCATCTACCACCGCAGCGTTTCGACCCCAGATGAGCACTTCGTGGCCAGCATCGCTCGCAACGAGTGCGAGTGTGCTCCCCCATGCACCGGCGCCAAGGATCGAGATCTTCATCTAGCCCCGCCTCCAGCGTGATCGCTTTCGACCTTCGCCCTTGAGGAAGTTCCCCGTCCTGGGAAGATCGGAGCTACGAGCGTCGAATCTGACGGTGGGTGCACTCTCGCCGCGCAACTCTTCAAGCAACGAAGTCATGCGATCCATGATGTGGTTGGTGGCTTCTTCGAGAGCGACAGGATCGCTCTCACGGCCACGCCATTGTGAGAGGTCGACGGGATCACCGACGATGATGCTGACGCGGGTTCGTGGGAAGAGCTTGATCCTTCGCCCGTATCGAGGAATCACCTTCTCGGGTCCCCACGAGGCGCAAGGAATCAGTGGCACTCCAGTCATCAATGCGAGTCGAGCAGCGCCTGTCTTTGCCGTCATCGGCCAGAGATTCTCATCGCGAGTCAGCGTTCCTTCTGGATAGATACCGATGAGATGTCCGGCTCGCAGCGCTGCGGAGGCCACCCGAAACGCCTGGGATGCCCCCTGTGACTCGCGCTCCACTGGAATCTGACCAGCCGCCTTGACGACCCAGCCGACAACTGGGGTATCGAAGACCGCTTTCTTGCCTAAGTAGCGAGGCGCACGACCATGGTTGTAGAGGAAATGAGTGAAAGTAAGGGGGTCAAGGTACGAGATGTGGTTGCAGAC
>WLDY01000040.1 GCA_009704555.1 Actinomycetota bacterium
AAGAGCGTCGCATCCGCTGCGGAGATCGTCGAGCTCGTTCGTGCGAAGTCCCCAGGGGATCGGATCTCCATGGAGGTGGAGCGCGAGGGTGCGATCCTCACCTTCCCGAAGATCGAATTGATCGCCAATGACCAAGGGAGCGCGATCGGCATCTTCTTGACCGTGGACTTCGATTCACCGATCGATATCGAGATCGATATCAAGAACACTGGTGGCCCCTCCGCCGGGATGATCTTCACCCTTGGCATCATCGAGAAGATGACGGGCGAGGACTTGATCCGTGGCAGACGCATCGCAGGTACCGGAACCATCGACATCCAGGGTCGGATCGGTGCGATCGGTGGGATCGAGAGCAAGTTGATAGGCGCGCGACGAAGTGGTGCGACGATCTTCTTGGCACCTGTCGATAATTGTGATGACATCTCTCACGTACCTGACGGCCTACAAGTGATTCCGGTCGCAACCCTGAAAGAAGCGGTGGAAGTCCTTCGTGATAGCGACCCATCGAAGCGACCGAGCTGCCAAACCCTGCGGTAGCGGGCTCAGGATGTTTGGGTAAGTTACGCCCATGACTTTCGGTGACTTCTCTAATAGCGGTTTCAACAATCCATTCCGAGGAGCCGGACGCGCAGGTGGCGGGAGGCGAAGGCCAGGTCCGCTCGCGATCACCTTCATCGTCTTCGCAGTCCTCGCTACCGTGCTTGTCTCGTTGAGTGGCTTCTACACCGATTACCTCTGGTTCAAGTCAGTGGAGTACACCACGGTTTGGTCGACGGTCCTGCTAACAAAGACGGCGCTCTTCATCCTCTTCGGACTGCTCACCGCACTGATCCTCACCGTCAATGTCGTGATTGCGTATCGCAAGCGTCCGATCTATGTCCCACTCTCGGTCGAAGCCGACAACCTCGAGCGTTATCGCACCCAGATCGAGCCGATCAAGAAGTTGATCACACTCGGCATCTTCGTCGTCTTCTTCTATTTCGCAGGCTCCTCCGCGACAAATCTCTGGTCGGATTGGCTTCTCTTCCGCAATGGTGAGGAGTTCGGCACAACGGATCCGCAGTTCAACCTCGACATCAGCTTCTTCGTCTTCAAGTTGCCGTTCTATCAGGCGTTGATCGGATGGGCGATCTCCACGATGGTCCTGACCCTGATCGCCACCGCGATCGTTCACTATCTCTACGGCGGAATTCGGCCGCAAGTGAAGGAAGATCGGACCACCGTCTCGGCCCGGGTCCAGCTCTCCGTGCTCCTCGGAATCTTCGTCCTACTCAAGGCGGTCGCATACTGGTTCGATCGCTACGCACTCGCGCTCAAAGAGAGCCGTTTGATCACAGGTCTTACCTTCACTGATGTCAACGCAGTCCTGCCGGCAAAGGCGATCCTCTCCGGTGTGGCCGTGATCTGCGCCCTCCTCTTCTTCGCAAACATCTTCCGTCGCTCTTGGGTCTTGCCGGCGGCTGGTACTGCGCTCCTTCTTATCTCCTCACTCTTGATCTCCGGCATCTATCCCGCCTTGATCCAGCAATTCCAGGTACGTCCATCGGAGTCGTCGAAGGAAGCGCCTTACATCGAACGTAATCTCGAAGCGACGAGGGCCGCATATGGTTTGGAAGGGATCGAGTTCAAGGATTACAACGCGACGATCCAGACTTCTGCTGGTCAGCTCTCCGATGATGCATCGACGATCAACAACATCCGGTTGATGGATCCAAACGTCCTCTCTGCGACCTTCAGGCAGTTGCAGCAGATCAAGCCTTATTACACCTTCCCTTCCTCACTCGATATCGATCGCTACACAATCGATGGTGTTCAACGTGATGCTGTCGTTGCGGTGCGTGAACTCAACATCCTCGGTAACCCACAGCGAAACTGGATCAACGACCATCTCGTCTACACCCATGGCTTCGGATTCGTCGCAGCCTATGGAAACTCACGCGACCCAGATGGCAAGCCGAACTTCATCCTCGGTGACATCCCACCGACTAAGGGGCTCGGTGAATTCCAGCCACGCATCTATTTCGGTGAGAACGTCCCCGCCTATTCGATCGTGGGTAGCACCAGTACCGAACCGATCGAATTCGACTATCCAGATGACAACTCTCCGAATGGACAGGCGAACTACACCTACACCGGCAAGGGTGGTGTCCCCGTCGGATCGATCTTCAGCCGTCTTCTCTTTGCGATCAACTACCAAGAGCAGCGCATCCTGCTCTCCAATTTGATCCGCCCTGATTCGAAGATCCTCTATAACCGCAGCCCACGCGAACGCGTCGAGAAGGTCGCGCCATGGCTCACTCTCGATGGCGATCCATATCCTGCCGTGATCGATGGCAAGGTGGTCTGGCTCCTCGATGGCTATACGACGAGCGCTGGTTACCCTTATTCACGTCGAAGCACTCTCGCAACCGCTGCCACCGAAGACTTCACACAGACCTCACTCTTCGCAACGAGTGCAAGCCGCACGGTCAATTACATCCGTAACTCAGTGAAGGCGACGGTCGATGCCTACGACGGCACTGTCACGCTCTACGCATGGGATGAGAAGGACCCGGTCTTGAAGGCCTGGGGCAAGGCATTCGATGGCACCGTCAAACCACGGAGCGCGATGAACGATGCGCTGATCAGTCATGTCCGTTATCCCGAGGATATGTTCCGCGTGCAGCGCGAGATCTTGACCGAGTACCACGTCAAGAGCGCCAACGCCTTCTACAGCGGTCAGGACTTCTGGCGTATCCCTCGCGATCCTTCGACGCTCGGCGCAAATGCCGGTTCGCAGCCGCCGTACTACTACACGTTGCAATTGCCAGGGGAGAAGAAGCCAAGCTTCTCGATCTCCACACCATTTGTCCCTCGTGGTGGTCGTGAGAACCTCTCCGCATTCGCGGTAGTCAATTCCGATCCAGGTCCGGATTATGGAAAGTGGACTGTGCTTGTTCTACCTCGATCGACGAACCTCGCAGGTCCGGCGCAGGTCGCATCGAACTTCGAGGCGAAACCTGAGGTCGCAACCGAGCTCTCGCTATTGCGACAAGGTGGCGCAAATGTCGTCCTTGGAAATCTCTTGACACTTCCGGTCGGCGGTGGACTTCTCTATGTCCAGCCGGTCTATGTCCAAGCGACTGCGAACACTGCTGCCTATCCATTGCTCCAGAAGGTCTTGGTCTCCTTCGGTGACCAGATCGGATTCGCCGACACTGTGAAGGGTGCCCTCGATCAGGTCTTCGGTGGCGATAGTGGTCAATCGCTGGGAACAGGAGTCGAATCACAAGGTGGTACTGGTGGTGCGACCGGAACTGAGTCCGGCACGACAAACGCTTCGCTACAAGCAGCGCTTCGAAGTGCACAACAAGCACTGCGCGATGCTGATGCCGCTCTCAAAGCGGGAGATTTCACCGCTTATGGGCGTGCACAAGAGCGACTGAAGTCAGCGATCGAAGCAGCGATTTCGGCACAGAACCGATAACCGCTACTATCGCGCCTTACCGACGCGGGGTGGAGCAGCTCGGTAGCTCGCTGGGCTCATAACCCAGAGGTCGTAGGTTCAAATCCTGCCCCCGCTACTAGCGTGAGTATCCAAGGTCCGATCCTCTTCTGAGGGTCGGACCTTTCTGCATCAGAGCGACAATCCCCAACCGAAACCAAGACCGCCTATTTGGTGGTACCACGAGTAGTACTATGCTTTGTGGACCGAAGAGAGAAGAGACGAGCAATGGCTAAGGTCAGTGCACGGTCACGAGTCAAAGTAGGTCGGAAGAGAACTCAAGTTAGAAAGTCTGAATCTCGGTCAAGATCAACGTCGGCATCGAGATTGAAGGGTTTGGCCGATCGATATACATATCGCCTTGCTTGGTCGGAGAAGGAGAACGAATTCATCGCGACCGTGATCGAGTTTCCTTCGCTCTCTTGGATCGCAGAGAGTCGGGAGAGTGCGCTGAAAGGATTGACCTCTCTCGTTGAAGAAGTCATCAAGGACATGAGTCGTGAGGGCGAGGAGATACCGGAGCCTTGGGATGAACGTAGGTTCTCCGGGAAGTTCAATCTTCGACTTGGATCAGAACTTCATAGGAACGTTGCCTTGAGGGCAGCGGAGAGAGGTGAATCAATCAACACCTATGTCGTGAAGCAACTGAACTCACAGGAAGTCCGATAACCTCTGACAAACAAGGAGAGAAACTTGCGAAAGAGGCATCGCTCTTGAACGTTAGATTCCGTCCCGTACTCATGCTGGCCGAGCTTGCTCTGGCCCTCAATATCGTGATCCTTGCATCAGTCACGCTCGACCTGGATTGGGTCCGGAGCAGGGCTGCAGGTGGGCAATTTGAAGAGTTCCCTCTGGTGATTCGGATCCTCTATCTAGCGACGGCGATTGGGACCTTGTTCCTGATGCGTTTTCTGTGGAGACTCCAATCTGATGCCACCGTCCGTCAGAGGAATGTGGCGAAGTGGCTGGGACTTCTCTTCCTTCTCAGCACCTTCACTCAATTGATCTCCCGCTCACCAAATGAACGCTTCAATGCCATCCCTGCAGTGATCATCGCCTTCGCATTCTTCCGCGCCTCCCGCATCCGTTGAGGGCAGGTAGTGCGGCCGCTCCTACCTCAGCGCGTTTTTGAGTCGTAGTGAGTTGAGGACTACGAAGAGACTCGAGAGCGCCATCGCGCCTCCCGCGATCATCGGATTGAGAAGTCCGAGCGCTGCGACCGGTATTCCAATGGTGTTGTAGAGGAAGGCCCAGAGAAGGTTCCCACGAATCGTGGAGAGCGTCTTTCGTGAGAGCTTGAGTGAGTCGATGACTCCTCGAAGTTCAGGACGCATCACAGTGATATCTGCCGAAGCGATCGCCGTGTCAGTTCCGGTCCCCATCGCCATGGAGAGGTCGGCTTGTGCGAGTGCCGCAGCGTCATTGACGCCATCACCGATCATCAAGACCTTCTTGCCGGCCGCTTGAAGTTCACGCGTCTTTGCGATCTTCGCATCAGGTGTCGCCTCAGCCATGCGGTGATCCGCAGGGATACCGATCTCTTGACCGATCTCGTTGACGGCAGCGCTGCCATCACCAGAGATCAACCAACTCTCTATGCCACCTTTGGTGAGTTCTGCGATGACAGTGGAGGCATCGCTTCGGAGTGTGTCACCGACTTCGAAGGCTGCGATCGCCTCACCGTCGACTGCAAGGAGCGAGACGGAGTTGCCATGTGATTGTGCTGCCAGAACAGCGTCTTTGATCACTTGAGGGAGTGAGAATGTGGCGCGAGTGATGGCGTTGGGAGATCCAAGGATGACTGGAAGATCACTGCCTTCGACCGTAGTCCGCGCTGCGATCCCTGAGCCAGGTGTCTCACTGATGTCTTTGAGCGTGAGAGATACCAGTGAGCTGCCGGAACTCGCTCCACTCATGGCCTTGAGCGAGTGGCGTGCGATGGCGCGTGAGATCGGATGGTTGCTCTCTCGGCTGAGTGAGTGCGCGATCGAATAGGAGATTTCGTTGGCAAGGCGTGATGCTGGGTTGAATGTCACTGCCTGTACCTGCATCTTGCCGGTGGTGAGCGTTCCGGTCTTGTCGAAGATGACCGTGTTGATCTTCGATGCGATCTCGATCGATCTCACCTTCCGCAAGACGATCCCGGAACGTGCACCCTCTCCGGAAGCGACGAGGAGCGCGACTGGGGTAGCAAGTCCGAGCGCGCAAGGGCATGCGATGACAAGGAGAGAGACTGCGGCCGTCACTGCATCTTGCAAGGTGCCGAGACCGAATCCATACCAAGTGAAGAAGGTCGCTATCGCAGCAGCGACGACGATGGGGACGAAGACCGCACTGATGCGATCAACGAGACGTTGTACTGGTGCCTTCTCGCTCTGAGCGGTCATCACCATCTGGGTGATTCGGGAGAGTTCACTATCGCGACCGACGCGCTCTGCCTCGATGACGAGTCGTGATGTCAGATTGATCGCGCCACTCGTGACTTGATCACCAATAGATAGGTCTACTGGGAGTGATTCCCCGGTGATGAAGGAGTTGTCGACTCCACTCGATCCCTCGACGATGATTCCATCGGCAGGGATACGATCGCCGGGACGCACGACGAAGCGATCACCGACGCGAAGATTTTCGATCGGAGCGATCACCTCTTCGAAACCTCGCTCTCTGCTTCCTCGGAGGATGAC
>WLDY01000041.1 GCA_009704555.1 Actinomycetota bacterium
AATTCGCCCCGCCCATGGTGCCATCGAGTACCAACCCCAATTGACGAGACTGCCTCGTGACGGCAAAGTGATCTCTAGATCACGATAGTGAAGCGAAGCTATCCGTGCGCCTTGATCAAGGTCGATCGCAAGCGAGAGATCACCGTCATCGAGATACTGCATGTAAGCCTCCTAGTTTCACGAGCATCTTCAATGTGATCATCCCTCTTTCTCGCGGCGAAGCGAACTCTCCAACTCACTTCGGGTAGGAGGTTCTGCGCCCTGCCTACTGCAAGTAAGAGAGGCGGCATGAGCAGCTCGTCGAAGTGTCGCCTCAAGCGCTTCGCCCCGCAGTTGATCTAACCCTGAATCTAGGATCGCTTCGACCAAGACTGCACCGACGGTATCTCCGGCACCAACTGTGTCGACCACTTGGGCTTCCACTCCGGCGACCCCAACGCTCTCATCCCGTCGAACTCCCACCATGCCACGCGACCCGCGCGTGATCACGATCAACTCTGGGCCGCGCTCCATCCATCTGGTCGCAACGCTCTCCTGATCACTATCGGGATAGAGCCACTCCAGATCCTCTTCGCTTGCCTTCACGAGGTCAGCAAGTGCTACCCACTCCTCGATCATCTCTCGATACCGACTTCGATCCCCGAGGAAGGCTGGACGGACATTGGGGTCGAAGAGAATTACAGCTCCCTTTGCCTTGACTTCTCGTACCCACTGCATCAACTTCAAGTTCCCTGGCTCGACCACGGTAGCGAGAGTCCCTACATGAACTACATCAGGGGATCCTTCGGGTAACCAGCTCTCGTCGAATGCAAATGTCGTACTGCCTTCGACCTCAAATGAGTACCGCGCTGATCCATCCGTACTCACATCCAGTATCGCTCGAGCAGTTGGGCGGTCTGACTCATGGATGAGATCAAGACCAACGCCATCTCGTTCCAACTCCATCCAGGCCATCTGTCCGAATCGATCGGATGAGAGTCCACCAATGAACTCACATCGCCTTCCCAGTCGCGCGAGCGCCTTCGCAGTATTCGCAGCACCGCCACCAACGACGGCTCGATACCGACGACCTTCGATGGACTCATCGCCATCAATCGACGGAATGAGGTCGACTAAGACCTCACCAGCAACCCATGCAACCTGAGTCATCTATCTCTTCTATTTTCGACTCAAGCGAATGCGATCGCCAGTTCCATCGCGAGAGATGACTTCGATCTCGATGGAATCGACAGTGATCTTATCTCCGACCTTGAGAGCCGCATCGGTGAAGTCCGGACTCGTCGACCCTGGTCTACGTTGAGTGTTCCACCCACCCTCGATCGTTTCGATCGTCATGTCCACGGTGTAGACGAGCAATCCTGCTTGGGTCTCAGAGAGAACGTCATACCCTTCACTCCGCCTCGATTCCAAAACCAAGATTTTCTTGCTTGAGAGCGGGACCATCACACCTTTGACGCCTTCGCTATCTCGCTCCAATGGCGTTATCAGGATTTCAAGTGCGGTTCCCAACTCCTTTGGTTCCACACAGCGCACTTGTGCCTCAGCAAGCCAGCCTTGAATGTAGCGATTCCAGGCATTGATTGCGATCGCTGCCGTACTCCAATTGAGCGACATCAGATCCCAGGATCCATAAGTACCCGGCTTCGATACCGTGTAGAGATCATGAAGTCCGAAGAGATGGCCGGTCTCATGCGTCATCCACTTCCAGCCAGCGCCCGGGAAGTTCTGCCAGGAGTCCGCCCCGGAGATCGTCCCGTTCCGGACGAGTCCCTCGTTCGTCATCATCGGTTCATCGCCGGGCATCGAGGGGAAGGCTGGACCATATGCGATCGACGTTGCGGGAGTCTCCTTAGGTGAAAGTACATAGACGACGTCAAAGAGTGAGTAATCGACGAGCGGATCAGCTAGAGCAAGTACCGCGCTGAAGTAGCCCCCCGGATCCCCCTGGTTCCAAGAACCTAGACGATAGGCATCTGACTTGAACGGAGCGCGAAGCCATGTGTCGAGAGATTGGAAGTTGAACTGCACTCGACCATCCGATTGAGAGTAGAAGAAGCGCGCACTCTCATCTGTCATGACCCGAAAGAGTTCCTCAGGATCACCCTGTCCTGGGACATCAGGAAAATCCACGGGGATGATCAAGGCATTGATCCGGCCTTCACTTGGCAATCGATACTCCCGTTTTGGAAATCCCACAGCCATTCGGATATTGCCGGTCTGGTCCTCAAGCCTGCATGCGGTGGTTGGGACGTATCTAGGTGTTGCCGTCTTCTTCGTTATCGTCAGAGTGAAATAACCTCGAGAATTTGGATCCAATCCTGAGATGGTGAATTCGCCTGATGAGGAGAGAGTGGCCGCGTATCGCTTACGCGAGTACTCGCTAGCCCTGCCACCCGGCTCGACAGTATCGATTGCGTAACTACCAGCGCTCCAATTGGCATATACGGAACCATCGCCATTCCCATTGAGAAAGGTCCAAGTCCCGCCATCCTTCTGAAAGAAGATCCCATTTGAACCGAGTGCGCGCGATTTGTTCTCTGGGTCGTAGACCCAGAGCTTCACATTGGTTCCACTTGGAGGTGCGCTTACCGTCACCGGTAGTTCAAAACTCTTCTCGTTGACACGCGTGGCACTTCCAGGGCCACTTCGATACGTGGAGATGCCGGGTGTCGGTGTGGGCATGGGTTTGGTGCGAGTGGAGGTGAAGGTGGGCGTAGCTGAGGGGGTTGGTGATGCACTTGCTGATGGACTTGCAATGGGCGACGGAGAAGCACTTGGTGATGGAATCGGTGTCGGAGTGACAGTAGGTACTGGCGTCGGAATCGCAACAGGGTTTCGCATCCCGCTGGACTTCTTCTTGACCCAGACCAACTTCCCCGACTTACTCCTACACTCGAACTCGGTAGTGCTTCTCTTCGCAGTAAGTCCAACCTTCTTGCAGAGCGCGCCGCTCTTCACGGCAGCATGTGATGGAGTTACAGCCAACAAGGAGAAGAGGCAACCAAGAATCACAATCCACGAGAGAGCACTTCTCACCCGGCCACTTCGGCGAAGCATCGCTCTCCCCTGCGCTTTGGACATGTTCCCATCCTGCCCTACCGTGTACCCATGATCACGATTCCGCGGACCGAACTCTCCATCTACCCCCTTTCGCTCGGCGGAAACGTCTTCGGTTGGACTGCAACGAAAGAGGAGTCCTTCAAAGTCCTCGATCGATTCGTAGACCTCGGTGGCAACTTCATCGATACGGCAGATGTCTACTCGGCCTGGAAAGAAGGGAACTCGGGCGGAGAGAGCGAGTCCATCATCGGTGAGTGGATGGAAAGCCGCGGTAATCGTTCGAAGATGATCATCGCAACCAAAGTCGCCAAACTCCCCACTAAGCCAGGTCTCTCGCAAGCAAACATCGCATCAGCAGTCGAAGATTCGCTTCGACGCCTTCGCACCGACTACATCGACCTCTACTACGCCCACGACGATGATGAGAAGGTCTCACAAGAGGAGTACCTCACTGCATTCGACAAACTCGTCAGGGAAGGCAAGGTCCGCTACCTCGGAGCATCGAACTTCTCTGCAGAGCGACTGAAGAGCGCATCAGAGATTTCAGCGGAAGGCAATCTAGATTCCTTCGTAGTGCTTCAAAATCACTATAACCTTCTTGAGCGCAATGAATATGAGAAGTCGATGGCTCCAACTCTGCAAGAACTAGGAATCTCGAGTATCCCCTACTTCGGACTGGCCCGAGGATTCTTGACGGGTAAGTACCGCAAAGGTGTCGAAGTGGAATCTGTCCGAGCCAAAGGTGTCGAGATCTACCAGAACGAACACGGATGGTCGATCCTCGAACGTCTTGAGCGGATCGCAGATGCGAAGTCGACAACGATCTCAGCGGTAGCTCTCGCGTGGCTTCGCGCTCAACCGACAGTCGTGGCACCGATTGCAAGCGCTCGAACGGTCGAGCAACTCGAGGAGATCACTCCGATCGTGAACTTGAGCGACTACGAACTCGCAGAACTATCTGCCTAAGAATCGGCCTTCATCTGGCTCGCAACATCACGGATGATCTGCTGTAGGGAGTTCTTCGGCTTCCAACCAGTCAAAGCCCTGATCTTCGAGGTATCTGGGATCCGGCGCATCGTGTCCTCGAAGCCTTTTGCGTAAGCCTTCTCATAAGGCACCATCTCGATCGTCGATGAGGATCCGGTCTCTTCGATCACCAACTCAGCTAGTGCCTTGATCGTGATCTCACCTTCACCACCAATGTTGAAGACATCGCCGAGCGCCTTATCGTTGAAATAGACGCTCATCATTCCCTCAACGGCATCCTCGACATGACAGAAGACGCGTGACTGTGAGCCATCACCATAAACGGTCAGCGGCTCACCCTTCAGGGCTGATCTCACGAAGCCCGGCAAGACCATGCCATAAGCACCTGTCTGGCGAGGACCTACTGTGTTGAAGAAGCGACCGATCACAAAGGGAAGTCCATGGCTCTGTCCGTAGATGACGGCCAACGACTCATCAATCGCCTTCGCCTCAGAGTAAGTCCAGCGGACGAGAAGAGGTGAGCCGAGGACTCGGTCCGAATTCTCAGTCAAGGGCTGAACTGGATTCTTTCCATATATCTCACTGGTGGAAGCAATGAAGGTACGAATCTTCTTCTTAGCCGCCATCTCCAAGACGACTTCTGTGCCATGCATATTGGTGATGAGCGATTCAAGAGGTCTCTCCAAGATTCGCTTCACTCCAAGAGCGGCTCCTAGATGGAAGAGGCCATCCACTCCATCCATCACCTTGGCTAGTAAAGGTCTCTCAAGCATCGAACCTTCAATGAGCGAAAACTTCGAGTTGGCAACAAATCGCTCGACATTCTTCTTCGATCCTGTTGAGAGATCATCAAGGATGACAACCTCGTCACCGCGCTCAAGTAGACGTGCTAACAGGTGAGAGCCGATGAACCCAGCGCCACCCGTGATGAGAAACTTCATGATCGCCCCACCCTATCTGAGTAACTCTGCATAGAGCTGCTCGTGAGCCTCGACCATGGTCTTGACGCTAAAGAATCGTCTGGCTCGCTCCTTCACACTTATCCTCATCTCATCGCTCTTCGCAAGGTTCGCTACGACATCCACAATCGCCTCAGCAAAGCCCGTCCCCGCTCGGGGAACGAGTCGCCCCGTGACTCCGTCAGCGACAATCTCGCTCACAGATCCCACATCTGTGCTCACAACGGGGACTCCTGCCATCTGAGCCTCAATCAAGGCAAGTGGCATACCTTCGCTGTCGCTCGTGCAGATTCCAACATCGGCGATAGACCACATATCTTCCTTTTGCTGCCAACCAACGCAGTGAAGATTTGAGAGCCCCGCGCCTTTGATGGAAGCCTCCAGCTCTCCTCCACCTGCCATGACGAATTGATATTCAGGGAGTTTCCTAGCCAAATCAACTACGCGGTCCGGACGCTTGACTTCGGTGAATCTCCCGAGCCAAACGATCACTGGACGATCATCAGATAGATCAAGACGTGAGAGAACGAGAGATCGCTTACTCAATGCAATCTCCTTGATCCCCGGCGGAATCGATCGGTACATCTCCTTTGCCCCGATACCAACGCCGATCAATTCATCTCGCACACGCTCACCCACTGCAATGAATCGGTCGGTGCGCCTTACAAGCCCTCGCTCGACTGCATTCATCACGCCTACTTTGAAGCGCCCAAACTCCGGGTCATAGAGATGATGACCATGGAAGGAGTGGATCCGAGGACCATCAAAAGGAAAACTTCGGGCAATGACTCCAGCCTTGAAAGTATGTGAGTGGATCAGGTCTGGACGGAATTCAGAGACAATCTCCTTGAACCTTCGGCGAGCCACAAAATCAGCAAGTGAAATCTCTCGAGAGAGTTCAGGTATCCGTCGCACACGGAGCCCATCCACCACAGGATCCTCAACTTCACCATTTGGGACTCGCCCCAGAACCAAGAGATTCTCGCAGGGTCCATCCTTCATGCCCTCCAGGAGGTTGGCGATGTAGGTGGCAGTGCCACCCATATTCATCCGGGCGATGAGATGGAGTATCCGCGGGCGAGCCACGATCTCTAGTATCTCGACTTCACAGAGATGAGTGGGATCCAATCAGGGTACTTCGCAACTCGATTCACCGTGTA
>WLDY01000042.1 GCA_009704555.1 Actinomycetota bacterium
AAGCGCTTCCCGAGTTCTATAGCGAAGCAACGAGAGAGCACGATGTCTCCGTCATTGGACGTCCAACCGTCGACATCAAGGAACTCAAAGACAACGAGCTACTGTCCTTCACGGTAGAAGTCGATATCCGACCTGAGATCACATTGCCTGACTTCAGCGCGATCTCGATCGAAGTAGATGATGTGAAGCTGACAGACGAAGAAGTAGCTGAGCAAGTAGATGCACTTCGTATCCGTTTTGGCACTCTTTCCGAGGTAGAGAAGGTCGTAGAGACCGGTGACTTCGTCGCAATTGACCTGCAGGCCACCGTCGGTGGCAAAGAAGTAGAAGGTGGAGAGGCGAAGAACGTCTCCTATGAGGTCGGCAAGAACAACATGATCGATGGTCTCGATGAAGCCCTTGTGGGTATGAATAAGGGTGAAAGCAAGAAGTTCGAGGCACCACTACAAGGCGCATCTGAGGGTGAGATCGGTGAGATCGAAGTGACTCTCATCGCGGTCAAACACCGAGATCTGCCTCCTCTCGATGATGACTTCGCAAAGAAGGCAAGTGAGTTTGAGACTCTCGCTGAGTTGAACGCTGATGTCCGTGAGCGCTTACTTCGACTGAAGCAGTTGGAGCAGGGTGCACAGGCTCGGGACAAACTCGTTGAGCACTTGATGCAGTCGGTAGAGGTCGTCGTTCCTGAGTCATTAGTGAGCGATGGGGTCCACGATCATCTCGAGAAGGAAGGACGCCTCGAAGACGATGTACATCGCACAGAGGTGACTGATGAGATGACCCTCTCCTTCAAGCATGACTTCTTGATGGATGCGATCGTGAAGGCTGAGCAAGTCCAGGTGAGCGAATCAGAGTTGAGCGAGTACATCGTCCGCACCGCATCTCGTTATGGCATGGCTCCTCGTGACTTCGCAAATGAGATCGCGAAAGCGGGACAGATCGGATCGATCTTCGCCGATGTCGCGCGCGCCAAGGCGCTCGCAGTGGTTCTTGAGCGAATCGACGTGAAGGATGCCTCTGGCAAGAAGGTGGACCTGACAGAGCTCCGCCCGAAGAGCGCAATCCAAGATCCAGAGCCCAACGAGTAGTTGTTGCGCCCTGAGCGAACAGGGCGGTTTTGTGACGCTCCTGGTCGTTATCGGGAAGCATCCGTCAAAAAAGGTTGTTAGGGTCTCTACATAGCCAAAGCATCACCCACAGTAGATAAAGAGGAGCCCCTCGTGGAACTCATTACCCCACAACTTGCCGCGCCGAGCGCTGCAGGTGGCCTCGACGACCAGGTCTACAACCGACTCCTGAAGGAGCGGATCATCTTCCTAGGTTCCGTGGTCGAAGACTCGATGGCGAATGCGATCGCCGCTCAGATGCTCCTCCTTGCTGCTGAGGATCCCGATAAGGACATCTTCCTCTACATCAACTCACCAGGTGGATCAGTCACCGCAGGTATGGCGATCTACGACACGATGCAATACATCAAGAACGATGTCGCAACGGTCGCAATGGGTCTTGCTGCTTCGATGGGTCAATTCCTTCTCTGTGCAGGTGCTCCAGGAAAGCGTTATGCCCTTCCACACGCTCGCATCATGATGCACCAGCCATCAGGCGGAATCGGTGGAACAGCGAGCGATATCAGGATTCAAGCTGAACAGATGGCCCACACCAAGAAGACGATGGCTGATCTGATCGCACATCACACCGGCCAGAAGGTGGAGACGATCACCTCGGATTCTGATCGCGATCGATGGTTCACCGCAGATGAAGCGAAGAAGTACGGATTCGTCGATCATGTCGTCAAGTCCGCCGGACAGGTTTCAGGTAGCGGAGGGACAGCACGCTAATGAGAGAAGAATTCATGCCCAACAAGATCCAATCCCGATATGTGCTTCCTACTATCGAAGAGCGCACCTCTTATGGCTATAAGCGCCTTGATCCTTATACGAAGCTCTTCGAAGAGCGGATCATCTTCCTCGGACAGGCGATCGATGACACCGTCGCAAACGATGTGATGGCACAGATCCTCACTCTTGAGTCGATGGATCCTGATCGCGACATCATCATGTACATCAACTCCCCAGGTGGATCATTCACCGCACTCACTGCCATCTATGACACGATGCAATTCGTCCGTCCAGATGTGATGACGATCTGTCTCGGTCAGGCAGCATCCGCAGCAGCGGTCCTGCTCGCAGGTGGAACAAAGGGCAAGCGCTACGCACTCGAGCATTCTCGAATCCTCATCCACCAGCCATATAGCGAGGGTGGCGGACAGGGATCCGATATCGAGATCCAGGCGAGAGAGATCCTTCGTATGCGCACTCTCCTTGAGGAACTCTTGGCGCGTCACTCATCGAGGTCTATTGACGATATTGGCAAGGACATCGAGCGCGACAAGATTCTCACTGCACAAGAGGCGGTTGAGTACGGTCTAATTGATCAGATCCTCTCCACGCGTAAAGCGAAGAAGTAGTTCCTCAGACTTCTCGACGCTGGCCTGACGTGACCGAGAAGAAGCTCCTAGAGCATCGCGACTTCGTCTTGCTCTGGTTATCGGGGCTTCTCGTCGTCATCGGTTCCTCTGCCTTTCCAATTGCACTCGCAGTCACCATTCTTGATGCTGGTGGCACTGCGACGACCCTCGGTCTGATCCTTGCCTCACGCGTTCTTTCGTCAGTGATCCTTGCCCTCGCAGGTGGCGTATGGGCTGATCGATACAAACGCAAATACATCATGATCTCTGCGGATCTCTTGCGCGCAATTCTCACCGTCGTCTTGGTTTTCGTCACCGTCACGGATCTTCCGACATGGATGATCGCTCTCGTCGTCTTCATGATGGGAGCAGGAGAGGCGCTTGGATTCCCGGCATCTGGTGCGATCCTGCCTTCGATACTTCCTGATCGTCTCCTACCTGAAGGCAATGCTTGGCGCGCAGTCACTGCTCGCGTCGGTGCGATCCTGGGACCTGCCCTTGGCGGTGCAATGGTCGCCCTCATCGGTAGTGAATGGACCTTCCTTGTCACGGCGGCATTCTTCGTCGTCGGAACCATCTTGCTCTTGCCGATTCAAGAGACCGACTTCGAGCGGACGCTGACAGAGAACACCTTCGTCCGTGAACTACGCGAAGGACTTTCCGCGGTGCGACGGATGCCATGGGTGATGTGGTTGATCATCATGGCGAGCCTGCAGTTGATGGTCGTCGTTGGAGCGGAAGTCGTCCTCTTACCTGTCGTCACCCGCGAAGAATTTGGCGGCAACTTCGTCTACGCCGCCGCCTCTGTTGCAGCAGGTCTCGGTGGCGGAATCTCCGCACTCTTCTGGGCGAAGATCAAAGTCCCTCGACCCGGACTCTGGTCGGTTCTCTCGTGGATGCTCTTCTCGCTCTCACTTCTCGTTCTCGTCTTCCCGGTCCACCCCTGGCTAGTCATCGGTGTCTACTTCATCGTCGGTCTTTCAACTGAACCCTTTGGCGTCTACTGGCCGACCGCGATCCAGCGAGAAGTTCCGCGTGAGTTGCAAGCGCGGGTCTTTAGCGTCGATCACATGGGCTCACTCGCCTTGATGCCACTCGGAATGGCGCTCGTCGGTCCGATCACAGAGTGGGTCGGCATGACCGAATTCCTGATCTTCGCCGTCCTCTTCCATGTCGTCACCTGCATCATCGTCCTCTTTGTGCCCGGAGTCATCGATCTCAAGTCACCGACCAAAGACCCTGAGAATTCCTCTCAGGGCGAACAGAATCAGCCAGCCACCTCGAAGTGAGCGATTTATCCTTTTGCCCTAAGGATGTGAGTGTGGAACTCCACTCCCGCATCCCTTCCCCAAGCCTTCCCCAAGAGAAGAGGACCTGTCGTGACGCGCATCGGTGAGAGCGGCGATCTACTCAAGTGTTCCTTCTGCGGTAAGACGCAGAAGCAGGTCAAGAAGTTGATCGCAGGTCCAGGCGTCTATATCTGCGATGAATGCATCGACCTCTGCAATGAGATCCTCGAAGACGAATTGGCGGAAGCCTCATCCTTAGGTCTTCAAGAACTTCCGAAGCCGGCTGAGATCTATCAATTCCTCGACCAATATGTGATCGGTCAAGAGCGCGCGAAGAAGTCACTCTCGGTCGCGGTCTACAACCATTACAAGCGAATCAAGGGAGATGGCGCTCGCCGCGATAGCGATATCGAGATCGCAAAGAGCAACATCCTCCTGCTCGGACCCACCGGATGTGGCAAGACTCTCCTCGCACAGACTTTGGCGCGAATCCTCAATGTGCCATTCGCCATCGCTGATGCGACCGCACTGACTGAGGCTGGATACGTCGGTGAGGATGTCGAGAACATCTTGCTAAAACTCCTGCAGGCTGCTGACTTCGATGTGAAGAAGGCCGAGCAGGGGATCATCTACATCGATGAGATCGACAAGGTTGCGCGCAAGAGCGAGAACCCATCGATCACTCGTGATGTCTCCGGTGAGGGAGTACAGCAAGCGCTCTTGAAGATCCTCGAAGGCACGACAGCATCCGTTCCGCCACAAGGTGGCAGGAAGCATCCGCACCAAGAGTTCATCCAGTTGGATACCTCCAACATCCTCTTCATCGTCGGTGGAGCCTTCGCAGGACTTGAGAAGATCATCGAGGGACGCAAAGGCAAGGCAGGCGTCGGATTCAACGCCGAGCTCAAGACGGTGGAAGATCGCAAGAAAGAAGATCCATTCGCCGATGTCATGCCCGAGGATCTCTTGAAGTTCGGCATGATCCCTGAATTCATCGGACGTCTTCCTGTCGTCACAAGCGTTGAGAACCTCGATCGAGCAGCGCTCCTGCAGATATTGACCGAACCGAAGAATGCGCTGGTCAAGCAATATGGCCATCTCCTTGAGATGGATGATGTGGAACTTGAGATCGAACCTGCTGCCCTCGACGTGGTCGCCGATCAAGCAATCGAGCGTGGCACTGGCGCACGTGGACTTCGCGCCATCATGGAGGAGATCCTCCTTGGCGTTATGTATGAGGTACCGAGCAAGAAGGATGTCGGTCGCGTGGTGATCACTCCTGAGGTGGTCACTGAAAGAGCCGCACCTCGATACATCGAGCGAAGTGCGAACGCACCGAAGCGAGTGAAACCAGAGCGAAAGACCGAAGAGAAGAGCGCCTAACCGCTCAACTATGATGCGCTCCATCATGCGCGAGTTGGCATCCACCTTCGATCCGAAAGAACTCGAAGGTCCGCTCTATAAGAAGTGGCTCGATGCCGGGTACTTCATCGCAGATCCTGACTCGACGAAGCTGCCATTCACCATCGTCATCCCACCGCCTAATGTGACCGGATCCCTTCACATGGGACACGCCCTCGATCACACCTTGCAAGATGCCTTGATCCGTATGAAGCGGATGAAAGGTTTCGAAGCGCTCTGGCTTCCAGGGATGGACCATGCTGGAATCGCGACCCAAAATGTCGTCGAGAAGAAGTTAGCGAGCGAAGGTAAGTCGCGACATGATCTTGGCCGCGAAGAGTTCGTCAAGCGAGTCTGGCAATGGAAAGCAGAGTCTGGTGGCGCAATCCTCAGTCAGATGGAACGCCTAGGGGATAGCGTCGATTGGTCGCGAGAGCGGTTCACCCTCGATGAAGGCCTCTCACGTGCGGTACTGGAGATATTCAAGCGACTCTATGAGAAGGAGTTGATCTATCGCGCAGAGCGGATCATCAACTGGTGTCCACGCTGCCTCACCGCACTTTCGGATATAGAAGTCGAACATAGTGATGATGAAGGAGAGTTCGTTCAGGTCCGTTACGGTGATGACGAGATCTCAATCACCGTCGCCACCACTCGCGCCGAGACGATGCTCGGTGATGGTGCGGTCGCCGTCCATCCAGGAGATCCTCGTTATCAACACCTTGTCGGCAAGAAGGTCTTCCTTCCGCTCGTCAATCGCTACATTCCGATCGTCGAAGATGAATTAGTCGATCCCGAGTTCGGAACTGGCGCAGTCAAGGTAACTGCCGCCCACGATCCAAATGACTTCGAGATGGGCAAGCGCCATAACGTCGAGATGATCGTGATCATGGATGAGCATGG
>WLDY01000043.1 GCA_009704555.1 Actinomycetota bacterium
GTGGCCCTGGTGGCATATTGATATCGACGGAGATCCCATTGATCGGTACGCATAACGTAGAGAACTACGTGATGGCCTTGGCTCTGGCGGTCGATAGCGGAGTCGATCCAGTCGTCATCGAGAGCGCATCTCGCGAACTCAAGGGTGCCAGTGGTCGTATGGAGCGAGTCGATCTGGGGCAACCTTTCACTGCTCTCGTCGATTACGGACACTCTCCAGATGCGGTCACTCGAGTCCTTCGATCACTACGTGAGAGCTCATCGGGGAGGATCATCGCTCTACTCGGATGTGGTGGCGACCGTGACCGTAGTAAGCGACCGCTGATGGGGCAAGCGCTAGCGGCGGGTTCCGATGTTGCGATCTTCACCAGCGACAATCCAAGGAGTGAGGATCCGGTCGAGATCTTGAAGGAGATGACGGCGGGACTTACGATCAAGGAACCTTCGCGAATTGAGATCGACCGAAAGAACGCAATCGAGTACGCGATCTCGCTGGCGGAGCCTGGTGATCTAGTCGTCGTTCTCGGTAAGGGACATGAACGAGGTCAACAATTCAAGGACCGGCTCGAAGAGTTCGATGATCGCCTCGAGGTAGCCAAGGCCATCGAAGGCCGAAGGTGAATTCGAGATGAGTGCCAAGAAATGAAGGTCACCTGGACGATTGAGGAGGTCGCTCTCGTCATCGGCGGGAATCTCATCAATGCCGATCGGGCTCGAGAGACTAGTGGCGCGCTCTTCTTTGATTCGCGAACTCCTCTGAAGGACGGGATATTCCTCGCGCTTGAAGGCGAGCGAGTCGACGGCCATGACTTCGTCAGAGAGTGCGGTGCATCCTTTTCATTCGTGTCACGTGATGTCGATGCGCCAGCGATCGTGGTCTCCGATGTGCTGGCCGCCGCCGCGCTATGGGCGAGCCACTATCGCGCGTCATTGAAGGCTTTGACCGTCGTAGGGATCACGGGATCACAAGGTAAGACCACCACCAAGGACATGGCCCATCACATGCTTCGACTTCATACAGGCATGAGAGAGGGCGCAGTGGTCGCGCCGATAGGTTCATACAACAACGATCTTGGTCTTCCAGTCGTGATCACCTCGTGTCAGGAGTCGACTCGTTACTGCATCTCGGAGATGGGTGCACGTCACAAGGGAGACATCTTCCGATTGGCGACGATCGCCAAGCCGCAGATCGGGATTGTCCTCAAGGTGGGCACCGCTCATCTCGGCGAGTTCGGAAGTCGCGAAGCGATAGCGGAGACCAAGTCGGAGTTGGTCGCAGGTATCGATCACGGCGGTATTGCGATCCTCGGCACCTACGATGAGTTCACACCCCTCATGGCTCGTGCGCGTCCTGACCTCACTGTGATCACCTTCGGAGAACGAGGAGATGAGACGGTCCGAGCGACAGATGTAGAGGCGCGCGGTGGATTCGCTCACTTTGAATTGGTCACACCTCGCGGGCGAGAAGTGGTGGAGTTACGGGTCGCTGGCGTGCATAACGTCGCGAATGCTCTTGCCACCGCAGCGCTGGGATTCGCCCTAGGTATACCTGAGAACGAGATCGCTACGGCGCTATCGACCTTCGAACCCCAGAGTCGATGGCGGATGGAGTTGAGCGAAATCCATGGCGTCACTGTGGTCAACGACTCATACAACGCCAATCCGGAGAGTATGAAGGCAGCCTTGGAGACCACGCGACTGCTCGCGCAAGAGAGTGGCGGCCGAAGTTTCGCTTTCCTGGGGACGATGAACGAGCTCGGAGATGCATCCGATGCGATGCATGGTGAGATCGGTAGAGAGGTACTCTCATTGGGGATCGATTACCTCATCTCGGTCAACGAACAGCGATATCTGGTCGATTCCAAGGGAGAGACAGAGGCGATTCTGGTCGCGGATCTCGATCAGGCACGAAAGTTCTTCGACTCCATAGAGGCTGGAGACTGCGTGTTGTTCAAGGCTTCTCGCAGCGTCGGTCTGGAACGATTAGCAGCTCACCTTGTCGAATCTCTCAAGGAGCGCGTTCAGAGATCCTCAGAATCATTGGATGGAGAGTCAGCGAGAGATGATGAACGGGAGAGTGAGTAGATGAGAGGAATCCTCCTCGCCGGCGCATTCTCTGCGATCTTGGCTTTCTTGCTCTCGCCACTTCTCATAAAGGTGCTCACTCGTCGAGGGATCGGGCAGGTCATCCGAACCGACGGACCGACAACCCACCAGGTCAAGAGCGGTACTCCCACGATGGGGGGAGTGGCGATCATCTTCGCTGCCACGATGGGCTACCTCGCATCCCACATCATCATCGGTGTTCCTGTCACTACCTCCGCGATCTTGGTACTCGGCCTGGTCGCTGGAATCGGACTCATCGGTTTCCTTGATGACTGGCTGAAGATCTCACGCCGGAATTCGAAAGGACTCTCAGCGAAGTTGAAGTTGCTCGGTCAAGCAATGATCGCAATTGCCTTCGCCATCGCCGGCAGGAACTTCCCAGATGAGAGAGGTCTTTCCCCGATCTCCGATCAACTCTCCACGGTGCGAGATACCGCAATCACATTAGCTCCAATCCTGGTGATCCTTCTCGCTCTGGTAATGATCCTCGGCACCAGTAATGCGGTCAATCTGACCGATGGTCTCGACGGTTTGGCATCGGGTGCTGCGATCCTCTCCTTCCTCGCCTTCATCCTGATCGGTGTGTGGGAGTTCGGACAGAGCTGCGGCATCGAACCATCACCGAAGTGTTATGAGGTTCGTGACCCACTCGACCTTGCGGTCCTTGCCGCAGCTTTCGCGGGAGCGCTCGCAGGTTTCCTTTGGTGGAACACTGCGCCAGCTCAGATCTACATGGGTGACACGGGATCGTTAGCAGTCGGTGCGGCTCTCGCCGGCCTGGCGCTCACACTTCGTGTCGAGTTGCTCTTGATAGCGCTCGGCGGGCTCTTCGTCATCATCACTCTCTCGGTCATCATCCAGACTGGCTACTACAAGCTCTCCGGTGGAAAGCGCGTCTTCAAGATGGCACCGCTTCATCATCACTTCGAACTCTCGGGATGGAGTGAGGTGACAGTGGTGGTTCGTTTCTGGATCATCGCCGGCCTCTGTATGGCCCTGGGTCTCGGCCTCTTCTATGCCGACTGGGTCGTGGGGTAACGCCACCATCATGACGGTTGGATCGGTCACCATTGATGCGTTGCGAGGACTCGATCTCGTCATCGTCGGCGCAGGTGTAACGGGTAAGGCACTCCATGATTTTGCTCTCTCTCACGGCGCTTTAGTCTCGATGGTCGATGATCGCGTTGATGGTGCCTTGCGTTCCTTGCCGGAGAGATGCGCATTAGCGATCATCAGTCCGGGATGGAGACCTGATCATTCAGTCATCGAAGAGATACGTGCGCGTGGGATCCCACATCTGAGTGAGATCGACTTCGCCTGGGAGATGAAGCGACAGATCGCGCCGGAGCAACGTTGGATCGCGCTCTCTGGCACCAACGGCAAGACCACCACCATTCAGATGGTCGAGAACATCATGCGAAGCGCTGGAGTAGCAGGAGTCGCATGTGGCAACGTCGGTCGAACGGTGATCGAGTCGATCACTCCTGAGATCGACATCCTCGCCATCGAACTCTCCTCGTTCCAGATAGATTGGAGCGAGCTCCCTCGATTCGAGGCGATTGCACTCCTCAACATCTCTCCCGACCATATCGACTGGCATGGAAGTTTCGACAGATATCGAGATGCGAAGCTCAAATTGATATCACTTTCCAAGCGATCCTTCATCAATGTCTCCGATGCCACCTTGAGTCGTTCTTGGCCAGAGCTCACCACCGCTACCAATTCTGATCTGATTCCATTCCATCTAGGTTCTCCAGCAAGTGGCGAGATAGGTCTCGTCGAGGATCTGATCGTCGATCGCGCTTTGGTCGATGACCCCATGAATGCGGAGGTCTTGGTAGAGGTAGCGGTATTGCCTTCAAACGCATCTCATAATGTCAGTAACGCCATGGCTGCTGCAGCTCTCTCCAAGGCGATTGGAATCGGTGCTGACGCCATCACAGAGGGCCTTGCCACATTCGTCTTGGATCAACATCGTCTACAAGTCATCGGCGAAGCAAAGGGCATCACCTGGGTCGATGATTCCAAGGCGACCAATCCGCATGCCGCGATGGCCGCGATCTTCTCGTTTCCATCGGTGATCTGGATCGCTGGCGGTCTTGCGAAAGGTGCGTCGATGGATGAGTTGGTTCGGGCGACATCCTCGCGAGTGAGAGCGGCGATCTTGGTCGGAAGAGATGCACCTCTGATCCGTGCTGCGCTCGAAGAACTCAATCCAAGTGTCAAGATCGTCGAAGTTGGCGCCACCCAAGGTAGGGAAGTGATGCGCGAGGCAGTGACCTTCGCCAAGAATCTCGCTTCACGTGGTGACACTGTCCTACTCGCACCAGCGTGTGCCTCTATGGATCAATTCACTTCCTACAAAGAGCGCGGTGACCTCTTTCAAGGCGCCGTGAAGGAACTAGTGCTGAGTGAAGGAGGAGCGCCATGAAACGTCCAGTGGTCAATTTCTATGGGGTGGCTCTT
Source organism: Actinomycetota bacterium (assembly GCA_009704555.1). GTDB lineage: Bacteria > Actinomycetota > Actinomycetes > Nanopelagicales > Nanopelagicaceae > SYAN01. The sequence goes on from WLDY01000043.1 coordinate 4,572, forward strand.
CCGACCATCTTGATCTCCATCCTCGGCCTGGTCATGGTCTTCTCCGCCTCGAGCGTCAAAGCACTCCAAGACTCCGGCTCCTCGGTCGCTATCGTCGGCAGGCAAGCCCTTCTCTTCCTTGTCGGTCTTGCGATTGCACTCTTCCTCTTCCGAGCACCTTTTGCTTTCCTGAAGCGGATGTCGACTCTCTCACTCGTACTCTCCCTCATCGCATTGGCTTTGCCACAACTTCCAGTGATCGGTAAAGAGGTAAACGGCAACGTGAACTGGATTTCGATTGCAGGCTTCACGATGCAACCGAGTGAGTTTGCCAAGCTGGGCATGATCCTCTGGTTGGCAGGTGTACTCGCTCGACATGAGGAGTTGAAGGAACGGCAAGCTCCGATGGGTCCGAGTGCGCTCGCTGCACAAATCCTTCCTGGGATCATCGCCATGATCGCACTGATCCTCGTCGGTAAGGATCTCGGCACTGCACTGGTCTTCGCTGCCATCGCAGCGGGAGTGCTCTTCGTCGCAGGGATACAGATCCGATGGTTCGTCGCAGCGATCGCTGCACTGACGCTGATGGCGGTCGTCTTGATCCTGACCCAATCGAATCGGATCTATCGCATCAAGGCTCTGCTCGACCCTTTCTCGGAAGAGCACTATCAGAACGCCGGTTGGCAACCCGCGCACTCGATCATGGGTTTGGCTTCAGGTGGCATCTTCGGATCCGGATTGGGCGCGGGAAAACAGAAGTGGGGTAATCTCGCTGAAGCGCATACCGACTTCATCTTCGCTGTCGTAGGAGAGGAGATAGGTCTCCTAGGGACGCTCACCCTCTTGGGGCTCTTCGCTTTCCTTCTGCTCTCCATGTTCAAGATCGCACTTCGCTCGCAGACTCTCTTGGAGAGGTTCTTCGTCTCTGGTGTCGCCCTCTGGTTCGCAATTCAGATCGTGGTCAACATCGGATCGGTGACGGGGCTCATCCCGGTGATCGGCGTGACCCTGCCACTCGTCTCGTACGGTGGTTCATCACTGATAGCCACATTGGCTGCCTTAGGTCTGGTCCTTGGCGTGGCCATGCGGGATCCTGAAGTGAAGAGCGAGATCACTCGAAAGATCTCTCGCTCCCTCAAGTACTCTCAGAAGTGATGAAGCGCGTTCTCTTCGCTGCCGGGGGCACGATGGGACATCTCGGTCCCGCGATCGCCGTCGCGACTGCGCTTTCAAAGTCCTCGCCCTCAACCGAGATTCTCTTCGTTGGTACAAGCTCGGGAGTCGAATCTGCGATCGAGATCCCTTTCCCGCGTCAGCAGATCATCAAGGTCCCGTTGCCACGTCGGGTCGGATTCTCGCTTCTCATCTTTCCCATCCGGCTCCTCATCGCGGTTCTCCAATCGATCCGTTGGGTAGCGAAGGTCGATGTCGTAGTCGGATTCGGTGGGTATGTCGCGACGCCGGTCTATATCGCAGCCTGGTTATTGCGACGCCGGA
>WLDY01000044.1 GCA_009704555.1 Actinomycetota bacterium
CGCCTCACACTAGGCATCCTCACTCTCACTGCAGGCCTACTCTTCACATCGAGCGCGCTCTACCACCGAGTGAAATGGCAAGAGTCAACGAAAGCGCTCTGGCGAAGGATTGATCACGCCAATATCCCTCTTCTCATCGCTGGTACTTACACTCCTTTTGCGGTCTTCTTACTCGACTCGAGGCAAGCCACTCTCCTACTTTCAATCATTTGGGGAACCGCCGTCTCTGCAGCGATCTTCCGAGTCGCATGGATCAACGCCCCGAGATGGCTCTATGTCCCGCTCTACATCGGCCTTGGTTGGGTCGCGCTCATCTATCTGCCTGAGTTCTATAGTGAAGGTGGAATCGCGGTATTCACGCTCATCCTTATTGGTGGGCTGCTCTACTCAGCAGGCGGCATCATCTATGGCCTCAAGAAACCGAACTTCTCGATCAACTGGTTCGGGTTCCACGAGCTCTTCCATGCGATGACTGCTGCAGCATTCATCTGTCACTTCGTCGCAGCAGCACTCGTCGTCTACCTATCGAACTAGGACTTTGTCCATCCTTTAGGACACTTTGGCTTCGCAGCACGCACCTTCTTGCTGGCAGTTCCTTTGATGCAGGTGATCGACTTCTTCGTCGACTTCGTCACAACAGCAGGTGCGGTGGATGGTGTCGGGCTTGCTACGGGGCTCGCTGTCGGGCTCGCGGATGGTGATGGAGCCGGAGCATCTTGAGTCAATCGTGCTCGGACGATAGGAGACGAGAATCCGAAACCAGCTGCTGACATCACTAGCCAACCGTTCCGTTCGGTGATCGTGGTCGAGGCGATCTTTGTGCTTCCATCATTGGAAAGGACTTCCAAGGTGGCCTTTATCGGCGCGCTGGTGAATCCATAGATACAACGTGCTACATCGCTCCTTAGAAGGAGGTCATAGGTTCCTGAAGCTTCGCTTCCATCGCTCTCGAAGTGTGGCGCCGCTACTTTGTAATCGAGTGAAGACTCATCAGGGTTGAATGTCGGCGGTCCCGCACTATAGAGAAGTGCATTGGTTGACACTGCTCCGGCCAGGTCGCCCGAACTATTGGTGCAACGTCGCACCGTATCGTTTCGGAAGTCACCCAAGGTCTTGATGGTCCAATATTGATTAGTTCGAGTTGCCTTATCCTCGAAATGAGGCGTGAAGAGTCGCAATAGTGTCTGTGCTCGATCCTCCTCTAGACCAGTGGTGATACGGATACCTTGTAGGTTTCCACTCACTCCCCACTCCTCGCCATTGAAGATCATGTCCTTTATCTCTTGACTGAGAGATTGAGTTGGGGTCAAGAAGTCCAGAGAGGCGACTTTCACTGGACTCGCCTCGATTGAGGCCCGATAGACGTCGCCGCTAAAGCTCGTGGTGATGATCGGGGCAGTGATGCGGCCATGGAACCAACCGCTCAAACGCTGCGAGAGTCGAATCGAGAGTCCGAATCGATAATCCTTGGGAAAGGGGCGAATCGCAGCACAAACTCCGGTGTCGCTGGCAAAGCATGTGTCACCACTCGGTGTGACGCGAAGTCCACCATCGGATCCAAAGCCTTCGGTCACCGTTATCGGACGGTAATTCCCGGTAAGTAATTCGAATGGCGTGATGCCGCCGATCAGACCTTGAACACCTAGTCGATAGTTGGTTGCACTCTCACCTGCACCTTTCTCGATCTGAGTCATATTCCGCAACGAGACCAAGTAGTCATCGGTCTTGCCGACATGCATCGCACTCGGAAACTTCATCACGAAGGAATTCCCTTTACTGGCTGGGAGTTGCATAGTCGGCTCCGCTGGAAAATCAGTGTTGCCAGAGGCTGGAAGATGTCGCTGATAGATTCCCGATATCTTGCTTCCATCAGGACCTCTTGCCCAAACTTCTTCGATGCAGTTGACATCCTCGATCTTCTCGCAGAGGGCAAAGAATTGGATGATCATGATCTGAGTTGAGGTAGTACAAACAGAATCAGTGATCGACTTACAGATGCGCCAATCGAGATCTGATCTTGTACTGCGTCCGTATAGGACCGAAGTCATGGAAGTCAGTTCCATGTTCTCGGTAAGAAGAAGGCCCAATTGCTCGGTCTTTGGGTCCACGACTCTCCCGGCATAGGCAAGGTGGTGGCCCGTCATCGTCACAAGGAGGAGGAAGGTGAGGATGAGCCGAAGGGATGAGCGACGCATTGCTCAAGACTATGACTCCTGAGGTGAGAACGACAGGAGAGTGACGATTGTCTATCGATTTTCCGGTGGTTAAGTGCGAGAGGCCCCCAAGTCACCTTGGGGGCCTCTCTGCTTGAGACTAACTAACGAGCATCGACATCGAACTCATCGAGTCGGACCGCTTCACCCGAACCTGTCGATTCGAATGGTGCGTAGTCATACTCGTCATAAGCGGCGTAGACCGCAGCCTTCGCTTCCTCAGTCGGCTCGACCTTGACGTTGCGATAACGCGCAAGACCCGTACCTGCTGGGATGAGCTTGCCGATGATGACGTTCTCCTTGAGACCGAGAAGCGGATCACGCTTCTCTGCGAGCGCTGCATCGGTGAGGACACGAGTCGTCTCCTGGAACGATGCGGCGGAGAGCCATGATTCGGTAGCAAGCGATGCCTTGGTGATACCCATCAACTCAGCACGACCAGATGCAGCCTTCGCGCCCTCTTGGACGACGCGTCGGTTCTCGGCTTCAAGTCTTGCGCGATCGACAAGTTCGCCTGGCAAGAGATCGGTATCTCCTGGCTCAAGGACGGTTGCACGCTTGAGCATCTGACGGACGATGATCTCGATGTGCTTGTCGTGGATCGATACACCTTGTGATCGATAGACCTCTTGGATCTCAGTGACCAAGTGGACTTGGGTCGCACGTGGTCCGAGGATCTTGAGGACTTGCTTCGGATCGATAGCACCGACGACCAACTTCTCACCGACGCCGACCTTGCTTCCCTCTTCTACGAGGAGCTTCTGACGACGAGTGATCGGATAGGCGATCGCCTCTGAGCCATCTTCCGGAGTTACCAAGATCTTCTTGCCCTTGGCATCCTCGATGAAGGAGACGACACCGGCTGCTTCTGCAATCGGTGCGACACCCTTCGGAGTGCGAGCCTCGAAGAGCTCGACGACACGAGGTAGACCATGGGTGATGTCATCGCCTGCGACGCCACCGGTGTGGAAGGTACGCATGGTGAGCTGGGTTCCTGGCTCACCGATCGACTGTGCAGCGATGATTCCGACCGCTTCGCCGACATCGACGATCTTGCCGGAGGCCATCGAACGGCCGTAACACATCGCGCATTGGCCGAACTTGGAATCGCAGGTGAGTACCGAACGTACCTTCACCTCAGTCACTCCATTGGAGAGGAGGAGATCGATGTGACGATCGCCGAGATCGGTACCGGCAGCGAGGACCTCCTTGCCACCAGCGGATACGGTCTCAGCGAGGACGCGTCCGAAGATCGAGGTCTCGACATATTCGTCGCGCTCGATTCCCTGCGGAGTCTTCACGCCGATCGCGAGAGTGAGACCACGGTCGGTGCCGCAATCCTCCTCACGGATGATGACATCCTGCGCGACGTCGCAGAGACGACGGGTCAGGTAGCCAGAGTCAGCGGTACGAAGCGCAGTGTCTGCAAGACCCTTACGCGCACCGTGCGTCGAGATGAAGTACTCGAGTACTGAGAGTCCCTCGCGGAAGTTCGACTTGATCGGACGAGCGATGATCTCGCCCTTCGGATTCGCGACGAGACCGCGCATACCTGCGATCTGACGGATCTGCATCATGTTTCCACGAGCGCCGGAGTAGACCATCATCCAGACCGGATTGGTGCGTGGGAAGTTCTTCTCCATGCTCTCACCGATCTTGGCAGTCGCCTCGGTCCAGATCTCGATCAATTCCTGACGACGCTCGTCATTGGTGATCAGACCGTTGTCATATTGACGTTGGACCTTGTCAGCATCAGCCTCGTACTTATCGAGGATCTGTTGCTTATCTGGCGGTGTGACGACGTCTTCGATTCCGATCGTCGCAGCAGCGCGTGTAGCCCAGTAGAAGCCGAGCGCCTTGAGTTGATCGAGTACGGCGGCAACGACGACCTTCGGGTAACTCTCTGCGAGTCGATCGACGACTGCGGAGATTCCCTTCTTCGTCACTTCGCTTTCGACGTAGCCGAAGTCATCAGGAAGGACCTCGTTGAGGAGCGCGCGACCTAGCGTGGTCTCGCGAACCTCGTCCTTGATGCGGATCTTGATCTTCGCTTGCAATGAGAGCGTGCGCTGCTCATGCGCCATCAATGCCTCAGCGATCGAGGCGAATGCACGTCCCTCTCCCACTTCGCCATCACGTTGTGATGTGAGATAGAAGATTCCGAGGACCATGTCCTGGGTCGGGGTTGCAAGTGGACGACCGCTCGCTGGCGAGAGGATGTTGTTCGAAGAGAGCATGAGGACACGTGCCTCTGCTTGTGCCTCTGCGGAGAGCGGCACGTGAACAGCCATCTGATCGCCATCGAAGTCTGCGTTGAACGCGGTACAGACCAATGGGTGGATCTGGATCGCCTTACCTTCGATCAAGAGCGGTTCGAAGGCCTGGATACCGAGACGGTGGAGAGTCGGAGCGCGGTTGAGCAAGACAGGGTGCTCTGCGATCACCTCTTCCAAGACATCCCAGACGACAGAGCGTGAACGCTCGACCATGCGCTTTGCTGATTTGATGTTCTGCGCGTGGTTGAGGTCGACGAGTCGCTTCATCACGAACGGCTTGAAGAGCTCGAGTGCCATCTGCTTTGGCAGACCGCACTGATGCAACTTGAGCTGTGGACCTGCGACGATCACGGAACGACCGGAGTAATCGACACGCTTTCCAAGCAGGTTCTGACGGAAGCGGCCTTGCTTACCCTTCAACATATCGCTCAGTGACTTGAGTGCGCGGTTACCAGGACCGGTCACCGGACGTCCACGACGACCGTTGTCGAATAGGGCATCGACTGCCTCTTGGAGCATGCGCTTCTCGTTATTGACGATGATCTCAGGAGCTCCGAGATCGACGAGGCGCTTCAAACGGTTGTTGCGATTGATGACGCGGCGGTAGAGATCATTGAGATCCGAAGTCGCGAAGCGACCACCATCGAGCTGGACCATCGGACGAAGGTCTGGCGGGATGACTGGGATGCAATCGAGGACCATCGATGTCGCTGAGTTGCCAGTAGAGAGGAAGGAGTTGACGACCTTGAGGCGCTTGATCGCGCGGGTCTTCTTCTGTCCCTTGCCACTCTGGCTGACCTCATTGAGTTTGTCGAACTCCGCTTGGAGATCGAAGGTCTCAAGGCGACGTTGGATCGCAGCAGCGCCCATCGCTCCCTTGAAGAACATTCCGTAGCGATCACGCATCAAGCGATAGAGGTTCTCATCACCTTCGAGATCCTGGACCTTGAGGTTCTTGAATCTGGACCAGACCTCTTGAAGTCGATCGATCTCTTTCTGATGACGCTCACGGATGGTCTTGAGTTCGCGCTCGGCCGCATCGCGGACCTTGCGACGAGCATCGGACTTGGCACCCTCTTCTTCGAGCTCTGCGAGATCCTCTTCGAGCTTCTTCTGACGGGTGTCGAGGTCAAGATCACGCTTAGTCTCGATCTTCTTGATGTCGGAGAAGAGTTTCTTCTCGAGCTTTGGAAGTTCCTCGTCACGACCTTCGGTATCGACCTCTGTGATCATGTACGCAGCGAAGTAGATGACCTTCTCAAGGTCCTTCGGTGCGAGATCAAGGAGGTAACCAAGACGTGATGGGACGCCCTTGAAGTACCAGATATGCGTCACTGGTGCTGCGAGTTCGATGTGGCCCATGCGCTCACGACGGACCTTGGCGCGAGTTACCTCGACACCGCAACGCTCGCAGATGATGCCCTTGAAGCGGACGCGCTTGTACTTACCGCAGTAG
>WLDY01000045.1 GCA_009704555.1 Actinomycetota bacterium
GAAAAGGCCGCGACAACTGCTCGCGCCATCGTGGCATCCGATGTCTGGGGTAATGCCTCACATGGATTGATGCGTCTTGGTTACTACCTTCGCCGACTTGATGCAGGCGGCATCAATGCCAAGGCTGGGTTGAAGGAGATCTCCTCACGTCCTGCCGCCACCGTCTATGACGGCGAGAACGGCTTAGGTCACTGGCAGGTTTGGGAAGGAGCAAAGCTCGGAGTCTCACGTGCCAAAGAGTTTGGCATCTCTCTCGTCTCGATCGCACATTCGAATCATTGTGGTGCTCTTGGTGTCTATCTCTATCCAGCGCTCGATGCCAATTGCATCTCCATCATCTTCACTAACGGTCCTGCAGTGATGCCGGCTGTAGGTGGAAACGCACCTCTCCTTTCGACAAGCCCTATCGCTGCGGGGGTACCAGCATCGACTCCGATGATCGTCGACCTTGCGACCTCGGCCGTCGCACGCGGAAAGATCGCAGCAAAAGCGAAAGAAGGCGGCACCATCCCTGCAGGTTGGGCAGTCGATCGTGAAGGAAACACCATCACTGATGCGAAGGAAGCGCTCAACGGAATGCTTGCGCCTCTCGGTGGCGCAAAGGGATTCGCTCTCGGACTTCTCGTCGAGTCAATGGTCGCGGGACTCACCGCGGGATCGCTATCAACTGAGATTCCCGACATGTTCAATGAGTCAGACGATGCAAAAGGGCAAGAGATCTCGCACACCATCATCACCGTGGACGCTGATGCGATCTCAGGAGCGAAGGGGCGGGCTCGACTGGATCAATTGGCAGCGAGTGTGAAGGCGACAGGTGGAAGGACACCCGGTGCATCACGAGTCCATCCATCGAAGATAACCAGTGAGAAATGCACCATCGCTCCAGCAGTGACGGAGGAACTCAACATCTGGGCAGAGAGACTCGGCGTCGCAGCAAGGATATGAAGCTCAACCTCAAGAACTTCTCTTCCTTTGCCATCATCGCAGCGGGAGTTGCCCTCGCCTTTCTCATCAACTCACTTCAAGGTGCCATCTCGCCTCTCTTCCTCTCGATGCTTTTCGGTCTCTTGATCACCAACACCATTGGTTGGAACGAGAAGGAGGCGATGAACTTCGCCGCAAAACGTTGTCTTCGTCTTGGAGTAGTCCTGCTAGGTTTCCAGATCTCCTTCGATCAATTCGTCGATGTTGGCTTGAAGGGTCTTCTTGCTGTCGCCGTCGTTGTGGTCGTCGTCTTCTCCGGAACACGGCTCATCACCCGTCGGCTTGGCCTCTCGCACTCCCTTTCCACATTCATCGCAGGTGGCTTTGCGATCTGTGGCGCTACAGCGATTGCAGCGATCTCTGCGACTCTTCTCAAGGGCAAGAGTGCTGAAGAACAGAAGGAGGTCAATCGCGATCTTTCCTATGCGGTTGCCATCGTTGCTCTCTGCGGCACTCTCTCCGTGTTCGTACTTCCTCTTGTAGCCCGCTTGCTCGGCCTTACCGATTGGGCAACAGGGGCATGGATCGGGGCAGCCGTTCACGATGTCGGCCAAGTTGTAGCGACTGCATCACTCGTCTCAGATGAGGCGATTGAGTCATCAATCATCGTGAAGCTAAGTCGCGTCGTCATGCTGATTCCGCTCGTCATCTTTCTTACCCACGAAGCCTCGAAAGCACTGAGTCGCGAAGGTTCTGCCGAGAAGATCTCACTCCGGTCTACAGGTCCCGTCTTCGTAATTGGATTCATCTTCGTTGCGATCCTGGCGAATACCCTCTCTCTCGACCCCGTCATCATCGATGCAGGGAAGGAAGGTTCAAAGATCTTCCTATCGATCGGACTTTTCGCAATGGGTCTTGGCGTGAAGTGGAAGTCGATCTCACGACTCGGATCACGTCCCTTGGTAGCCGGCGTATCTCTCTGGCTCCTTTCTGCTAGCTTCGCATTAGCAGTGGTCATCCTCTTCGGGTTTTGATCCGAGCAGCTCTTTCTTGACAGATACGCTCGTATCATGGAAATGATCTCTCGTGAAGTGAAGGTCGAGGACTTCGCCATCGTGCAACGGATCGTCGATGCTCATCAGCTCTCTCTTCATCCGAGCGAAAAGCGATTCGGTGAGGCTGAGGCACGGCAGGTTATCCATGGTTTCTTTGAGCCTGCTATTACACGCTTCATCAAGCGGGTGGAGAATGATGATTGGGAGTCCTTCCTCACCATCAATCCTGATATCTCTCGTTCACGCCTTTATGTGGATCTATATGTCGTCCCTGGCAGTGGATTGCTGGAAAGCGTTCTTAGCACGGCACTCACGCTCGCTCGTCAAGAGCACCCGGGGTTTCGACTATGGCTCGGAGTCCATTCGAAGGATCTGGAGTACCAAAACCTGTTGGAGAGGCGCGGCTTCTCATTGCTTCGAAGGTACTGGACTATGGAACTCTCACTCGAGGGAGTCACAAGAGGTGCTCCACAGGGAGATGTCGAGATCCGAGAAGTGGACCTCAGCGATGACGATGATGTCCATACTTATTGGAGCGTCCATCAGGACTCATTCAGCAAGCACTTTGGTTTCATGCCACGTGAATTCTCAACGTGGAAGGAGATGGTCCGTCGAGACGGCACCGAGGTCAACATGAAAGTCTGGTTGCTCGAAGTCGACGGGAGAGAGGTCGGATTCGTTGATTGTGATGATTCTCTGATCCACGAAGGGTGTGGATTCGTCTCTGGGCTTGGCGTCCGTCAGGAGTTTCATGGACGGGGCTTTGGTGAGATCCTGCTGCGACATGCGATCAACTACTCTCTTGAATCAGGGCTAGAGAAAGTTGTGCTCAGCGTCGATACCGGAAATGAGAGTGGTGCACTTCGTCTCTACGAGAAGGTCGGCATGAAGCCGATCTCTGAATCGCACCATTATGAGAACATGAATTGGGCTGATGAGGCAAGATCATCGTGATCTCCTGGCAGATGGTGAGCCATGATGAAACTGGGGCTCTTCCATTCTTCACCGATCTTCACACCAATGGTCAGGATGAGATCGACCTCCTGACCGCAGCCTCAGTCGAAGAAATTCATGTTTTGGGACGAGCTCTCTACCGCCAAGGGACGATTGCGTACCAACCCTCACTGATAACCGCCCCCATCAATCAAACTCTCAATGCCATCTCTCTCATCGAATCAGCGCGGAGAGAGCGCGGGGATGATGAAGCGGAGATCCTTGGAATTCACTTGGAAGGACCATTCCTCTCACCGGAGATGGCAGGAGTACATCCAAGAGAGTTCCTACGTCTGCCGGATAAGGAAGTGATCTCACGCTATCTTGCTGCGGGAACCATCTCTATGGTGACGATTGCACCGGAACTTCCAGGAGCGATGGAGATGATCTCGTTCTTGAAGGCGATGGGAGTAAAGGTCTCACTCGGACATAGCAGCGCTGATCGTGAGGTTGCTCGAAAGGCTTTTTCGTTCGGAGCGACATTCGTCACGCATATCTACAACCGACTCTCATCCGATCTTGTTGAAGTTGCGCTGAATGAGAGCGAGGCAACGTTGATGTTGATCGCAGATGGATCCCATGTCACGGGCGATCGAATCGTTGACCTCTTCGAGCGAGCGGGGGAGCGGGTCGTCGCGACGACGGATTCGATCTCCATCAAGAACCTTGGCGATCACGAGGTAGTGATTCGAGATGGGGCTGCGTTCAGAACCGACGGCACGAAGGCTGGGTCCATCGCGACGATGAGAAGTCTTTGGGAACGGATCGCCACTCTCGTCAATCCTGAGAGTGCGACCGCTGCCTGTGGGGCGCGGCCTGCAACCCTGATGGGCCGACCAGAGTTGGCCACCCTCGAATTCGGCTATCCAGCCCAACGGGCTTTTACCACCTGAGAGCCGGTACGGGACCCGGATTTCCGTTTCGACACGCCCTCGCCTAAACTCACCCTCTGCCCTGAACCAGGGCGGCAAAAGCCGGAAAGCTCCCGCCAAAGTCCCAAAAGACTGAGAAGAAGATTGTGTAGGTAACGCTTGGCCAAAAAAGACGGCGCCATCGAAATCGAAGGCGTTGTGGCAGAAGCGCTCCCTAACGCGATGTTCCGCGTGGAGTTGACCAATGGGCATGTTGTGCTGGCACACATCTCCGGGAAGATGCGAAAGAACTACATCCGCATCCTTCCGCAGGACCGTGTGATCGTGGAACTTAGCCCGTACGACCTCACACGAGGTCGTATCACCTACCGCTACAAGTAATTGTTCGGTCAGGTAACGCCAGGATGTTGTAAGAGGGAGAAGGAATCGTGAAGGTAAAGCCAAGCGTGAAGAAGATCTGCGACAAGTGCAAGGTCATCCGTCGCAACGGTCGCGTCATGGTCATCTGCGACAACCTTCGCCACAAGCAGCGTCAAGGTTAGTAAGAACTTCATAGCAAGCACGCGTGATGCGACAGGCGAAAGCCTGACCTCCCGTCCGAAAGCGGGAGCCGAAGAGAACTTCGGATGCATTGCGGAGGACTTTCGGTTGAGTAAGAGAAGGCAAACATGGCCCGTCTAGTTGGTGTCGACCTGCCGCGCGAAAAGCGCCTTGAGGTCGCACTTACCTATATCTTCGGGATCGGACCGACCAGAGCAGATGAAACGCTCAAGGCGACCGGTATCTCTCCCGATATCCGCGTGAAGGACCTTCAGGAACCGGATCTCATCAAGCTCCGTGAGTTCATCGAAGGTAACTACAAGATCGAAGGTGATCTCCGTCGTGAGATCGCAGCTGACATCCGCCGCAAGGTCGAGATTCAGTGCTATCAAGGAATTCGCCACCGCAAGAAGCTCCCAGTCCGCGGTCAGCGCACACATACCAATGCAAGAACCCGCAAGGGACCACGCGTCGCTATTGCTGGTAAGAAGAAGGAGACCAAGTAATGGCAACTGCTAAGCCCGCCGCGAAGGCCGCTGCAAAGCCTGCAGCGAAGAAGGCAAAGGCGCGTAAGAAGGAGAAGAAGAACATCTCCTTCGGCCACGCCCACATCAAGTCCACCTTCAACAACACCATCGTCTCCATCACCGATCCGACCGGTGCGGTCCTTGCTTGGGCCTCTTCCGGTGGCGTCGGATTCAAGGGTTCACGTAAGTCGACCCCGTTCGCCGCAGGTCTCGCTGCTGAAGCAGCAGCCAAGAAGGCGCAGGAGCATGGCGTCCGCAAGGTCGATGTATTCGTCAAGGGACCAGGTTCTGGTCGCGAGACTGCTATCCGTTCCCTACAAGCAGCCGGACTCGAGGTCGGTTCCATCTCTGATGTGACACCAGCCGCGCATAACGGTTGCCGCCCACCGAAACCACGACGAGTCTAAGGAGGAGAGAGAAATGGCTCGATATACCGGCGCAGATTGCAAGCGTTGCCGACGCGAGAAAGTGAAGCTCTTCCTGAAGGGCTCGAAGTGCGATGGACCGAAGTGTCCGATCGAATCACGTCCATACCCACCAGGGCAGCATGGTCGTGCCCGTGCGAAGGAGTCCGAGTACCTACTCCAGATGCGCGAGAAGCAGAAGTGCGCTCGCATCTACGGTGTGCTCGAGAAGCAGTTCCGCGGTTACTACACCGAGGCATCACGTCTCGCTGGTAAGACCGGTGACAACTTGCTCATCCTCCTTGAGACCCGTCTCGACAATGTCGTCTATCGCGCAGGCTTCGCAAAGAGCCGCGATATGGCGCGCCAACTCGTACGCCATGGCCACTTCTTGGTCAACGGCAAGAAGGTCGACATTCCGTCTTATCGAGTGAGCGCATTCGACATCATCGATCTCCATAAGGACTCACATGACCTCACACCATTCATCGTCGCAAGCGCTGAGTTCGGTGAGAAGTCGGTCCCATCCTGGATCGAGGTGGTCGCATCACAGATGCGGATCATCGTCCACTCACTACCTAATCGATCGATCATC
>WLDY01000046.1 GCA_009704555.1 Actinomycetota bacterium
ACGAAGGAGGTGCGAAATTGTGGGAATGTGACAAGACGGAAGGTCTGCCAGATACCTGCACCGAGATCGGCGGAGGCCTCTTGCAGGCTTGGATTCATCCGCTTGAGACGAGCGAAGACATTGTTGAAGACCATGACGATACAGAAAGTGGCATGCGCGACGATCATCCCGAAGTAACCGATGTTGAAACCAGCCGGCGAGAGGAAGTTGCTATAGGTATTGCTGAAGGCGACGCCAGTGACGATGCCAGGGAGCGCGATCGGTAGGACGACGAGGAGATTGACCGTGCTTCTACCGAAGAATTCGAACCCCTTCAGCGCAAAGGCGACCAAGGTCCCAAGTATTGATGCGATCACCATCGCACCCGTTGCCACCAGTACCGAGTTCCAAAGAGCTGCTCGGATCGGTGCGTAATCACTCGCGAAGATCCACCACTTGGTCGAGAAGTTCTCGATCGGCCATCCGGAGATCTGAGACTCGTTGAATGAGTTTAGGATCAAGACGAATAAAGGGATATACATGAATGCGAGCACGATGGCCACGATGAGGATCAGGAAGGCCTTCGTTGCGCGAGAGAGTCTTAGCATCGCTACATCCTCTCCAAGGATCCGGTTCGACGAGCGACCATCAGATAGATCACGACGAAAGCGATTGGAATCATCGAGAACGCTGCTGCGACCGGTGGGTTGAGATTGATGTTGGCTGCGATGAGGCTTCCGATCATTTGCGTCGCGCCACCGGTGAATCGCGCTGCAAGGTAGTCACCAAGGCTCAATGAGAAGGTGAAGACCGAACCAGCGATGATTGCTGGGATGATCAGAGGGATTACGACGCGATAGATGGTCATGAAGCCACGTGCGCCAAGGTCACTCGATGCATCAAAGAGATTATGTGGGATCTGGCGCATGGCGGTGAAGACTGGGAGCGCCATATAAGGAAACCAGAGATAGGTGAGCGTGAGGATCACGATCGGGACCGAGAAGCCTGGCCCTTTGATTCCGAAGGGAGCCATCGCCCAGTTGAAGAAGCCTTGTTCGGTGAAGACGAGACGCATGGCGATGATCTTGACGAGATAACCGGCCCAAAGTGGCAGAGTGATCGCGACAGCTAGGAGATTTCGAACCCAAGGTCGTGCGATCTTTGCCATGTAGAGGCCAAGCGGTACAGCGAAGAGAATACAAAGGAACGTCACCGCCAAGGCGATGAAGAGAGTGCGTATAGAGGTGGAGAGATAGGCGGGTACGGTAAAGACATCGATGAAGTTATCGAGCGTGAATCCCGGCCTTACAAGTGATGAGAATGGATCGACGTACCAGAAGGCTGTGATCAGAAGTAAGAAGAGCGAGACGATGTAGACGCCGATGATCCAGGTCATCGGAAATGCAAGGAGACCGATCAGTCGGATCCGTGGATTGCGGAGCAAGAAGGATGAGATTGGTCTGCTCTTCGTGCCAGTCGCCATCTTCATCCTTTGATGAGGTAATTACGTTGGATCTGTGGGGGCCGATCGCTCGGCCCCCACAGGATCGCTATCAACCTTTGACCGTCAACCAAGCATTGGTCCACTCTTGGAAGCTTGTGCACTTCACATCGGTGCGACCATCAAGGCAGGTCTCAATCGGAGTAGTCCAAGGCCAGATGCGCTTGAAGAACTCCTCATCCTCTGCTGCGAACTCGTCGCAGTGAGCTTGGGCCTTTGCGCTAGATGCGCAGAAGGCGATATTCGCTGGAGCCATACCGAAGTTCATCGCGATAGCACCGTTGACATCTGCTCGGCTGGTGTAATCCATCCAGGCATAGGCGCAGTTGATGTTCTTGGTGGTCGAGCTCACGAGCCAGGAGTCATACCAACCTGTCGATCCTTCGACCGGCAGTGTGGTCTTGAGATTCTCCTTGGCAGCGAACTTCCTCAAGACTTCCCATGAGGTACCGACGACGGTGTTGCCACCGACGAAGGAGGTGATCTGAGCGACTGGATCTGACCAGTACTCACCGATGATCGCATTCTGCTGCTTGAGCAGATCGATCGCTGCGGCGAGTTGATCCTGATCGAGTGCGTATGGGTTCTTGATGCCCAATTCAGGCTTGTGATACATCAGATAGACGGCAGCGTCTGCGATGTAGATCGGTGCATCGTAGGCAGTGACCTTGCCCGCATATGGGCTGTCACTCTCCCAGACGACGTCCCAACTCTCAGGAGCGCCACCGGTGACATCGGAGTTGTACTGCAGCAGGTTCGCGCCACGACCGATCGGCACACCGTAAGGCTTGCCGTTGACGGTGTCATAGACGTTGCCCTTCATTCCGGCTGCGATCTCGCCGCCGAAGTTCGGGATCAAGTCGATGTTGAGTGGCTGGACATCGCCACCGACGATGAGGCGAAGTGCCGCATCACCAGAGGCCGAGACGATGTCGTATTGACCGGTACGCATCAAAGTCACCATCTCATCGCTTGTACCTGCGACACGTGGATTGACCTTGCAACCAGTTTGGGCTGTGAATTCATCAGTCCAAGCGGGCTCGACGAAACCGGACCAGTTGACGATATTGAGCTCGCCCTCAAACTCACCCATTGCTTCATGCATTGGGATATCGGGCACTTCGATGCTCACACCGCCGCTCTCATCTCCGCCAGATGAACATCCCCCGATGATCAACACGGAAACGGAGAGCAAGCTGAGAATCGCTAGCTTCTTCCCCTTCATTATCTTCCTATTCCCTGACCGAAGTCAGACCTAGACGGATATCTCGGAAGCATGGTTCTTGCGCCATACCGCCAGCACCCGATCACCTGTCGCAAAACGAACGTTCTGCGACGGTAATTCTTGATTGAGCTTGGTCACGCTGATTCGCGCACCAGCATCGGCTTCGATGATGAAGATGGTGTTCGCCCCAAGGTAAGCGACCTCGGTCAGCAGACCTACGAGAGCACTCTCTTCACCAGAAGATTTGTATGAATCCGGCTCGATTCGGATCCGCTCTGGTCGAATACTGATCGACGCGCCACTGCCGCCGACCGCTCGTGAAGCCTCACCTTCCAGGATGTTGGAGACTCCAAGAAAGCCTGCGACGAAGCGTGTGGCTGGGCGCTCATAGACCTCTTCTGGTGTTCCAACTTGTTCGATGCGCCCTTCATTGAAGACCACGATGCGATCGCTCATCCTCATCGCCTCCTCTTGGTCGTGAGTGACGAAGATGAAGGTGATACCTGCTTCTCGTTGAATCCGCTTGAGTTCGATCTGCATCTCTTCGCGCAATTGTCGGTCGAGAGCACCGAGTGGCTCATCGAGAAGGAGTACCTTCGGGCGAAGGACGAGTGCACGAGCGAGTGCGATGCGCTGTCTCTGTCCACCAGAGAGTTGATGCGGCAGTCGATCTGCGACATGAGCCAATTTCACCGAAGTGATCGCCTCAAGCGCTTGTCTTGCTCGCTCTGCCTTAGCGACTTTCCTGGTGCGCAATCCATATTCGACGTTCTCTTGGATGGTCATGTGTGGAAAGAGCGCGTAATCCTGGAAGACGGTATTCACATCACGATCGAAAGGCGGTAGATGCGTGATCTCCTCTTCGCCGAGTGTGATGACACCTTCATCAGGGTTCTCGAACCCAGCGATCATGCGAAGGACGGTTGTCTTCCCGGAACCCGAAGGCCCAAGGAGGGTGATGAACTCACCGGATTCGATATCGAGAGTGATTCCTGCGACCGCGGTGACAGAACCGAAGGTCTTGCGAAGGCCTCGAATCTGAATCAGTGCCACTTACACGCTCCCGACCGGCTCATGAAGGGAAACAATAGGGGCAGACTCATTGAAATTGAATGAAGTTCAGAGTCAATTTTCAGGAGGAAAACCGGATACCTCAAGGTCGAGTCAAGACTTTTTGGCGAGTTTCCGCTTTCCGATCACTTGCCCGGCGAAGACCAGGGCGAGGGCGATCACGAACATCAAGGTTCCGATGACATTGGCCTGCGGAGGCACGCCTCGAAGCGAAGCGGTCCAGACATACTCCGGGAAAGTGTTAACGGTTCCGGAGTTGAAGTTGGTGATGATGAAGTCATCGAAGGAGAGTGCGAAGGCCAAGAGTGCGGCCGCTCCGATACCGGGCGCGACGAGAGGAAGCGTCACTCTTCGGAATGTCTCCCACTCATTGGCATAGAGATCTCTCGCAGCCTCTTCGAGTTTGGGATCGAGACTCGCAACCCGAGCCTTCACCGTGACGACGACGAAGGAGATGCAGAACATGATGTGTGCGATGGTGACCGCCACGAGTCCTGCACCGACGTTGATGTTGATGAACATCGAGAGGAGTGAAGCGCCGAGAACGACTTCTGGGGTTGCCATCGGAAGGAAGATGAGGAGATTGGTCGTACTTCTTCCCTTGAAGTTGTAACGCCCTAAGGCGAAGGCGATCATCGTGCCCAGGAGTGTGGCGATGATCGTCGAGGTAATTCCCACTTTGAAGGAGTTACCGAGGGATTCGCAGATGCCGATCGGCTCACATGGATTGAGCCACGCTTCGAAGGTGAAACCTCGCCAAACGATATTGCGCTTATCCGCGTCGTTGAAGGAGAAGGCGATGGTGTAGAAGATCGGCAGCAGGATGTAGAGGATCGCGATTGCTGCATAGATGCGAATGAGATTCTTCGAGAACCAGCGGCTCATACCAGCTCATCCGTTCCGGCTCTTCGAATGTAGATGATGACGAGGACCAAGATCGTCGCCATGAGGATGAATGAGAGTGAGGCGGCGGTCGGATAGTCAACGACGCGGAAGAAACGTGAGTTGATCACATTGCCGATCATGTAATTGTCCGGGCTCCCAAGGAGTTGAGCATTGATGTAATCGCCGGAAGCAGGGATGAAGGTCAGTAGCGTTCCTGCCACTACCCCTGGCATCGAGAGTGGGAGGGTCACCTTGCGGAAAGTCGTCGCACCGTTTGCGTAGAGATCGCCGGATGCCTCAAGGAGGCGGTAATCGATCCGATCGAGAGAGGCATAGATCGGCAATGTCATGAACGGCAGGAAGTTGTAGGTCAGCCCCATGATGACGGAGAAGGCGGTCGCAGTGATCGTCGCATCGGGTGGCAGGATGCCAAGGAATTGGAGCGTCGAGACCACGGGTCCTTCGGCACCAAGGATCTGTTTCCACGCCAAGGTCCTCAGTAAGAATGAAGTGAAGAAAGGCGCCACGACCATGAGCAACATGAAGTTGCGCCATGCTCCGGCGCGAAAGGCCATCGCGTATGCAAGCGGATAGGCGATGGCAAGAGCCAAGACGGTGGCGAGCAATGCATAGATGAAGGAGCGATAGAACTGCTCTTGATTGTCGACGAAGGCGTCGATGAAGTTCATGAATCTGAAGGTCTGGACGAACTCGCCCGTTTCGAAGGTAGGTGCTGGTGTCTTCGTCGATGTCTCAGCGAGATTGATCAGCGGATAGACGAAGAAGATGATGAGCCAAAGAAGACCTGGTGCCAGGAGTAAGTATGCGGTCTTCTTGCCTCGCTTCTTTGGTGCATGCGTCTGCTCTGCAGCACCTACATGCGCCATAGCCATACCGAGACCTACTTCGAGGAGCCGTCAGCAGCGGCATCGAGGGCGAAGGTGAACTTCGGCTCCCACGTGAGCGTCACTGGATCACCTTTGACGAGATCCGGAGCACCACCATCGTTCTGTTCGAAGACCACCAATTCTTGCTTCCATGGCATCTCAACGAGGTATTGCGTGCTCACTCCGGTGAAAGAGATGTCGGTGATCTTGCCGCCAGTCAAGACATTCCCAGAGACGCTATCGCCAGGATCATGGAGATTGAACTTCTCAGGTCTGATGCCGACCTTGAGCGATTTACCCGT
>WLDY01000047.1 GCA_009704555.1 Actinomycetota bacterium
AGCCGTGCCTATGTCTCCGCCTTCGGTTTCAAAGGTCCCGATCAGCAAAAGCCCGCTGGCGTGCTCTCCGGTGGAGAGCGGAATCGACTCAACCTCGCACTCACATTGAAGATGGGTGGGAATCTCCTCCTTCTTGATGAGCCGACCAATGACCTCGATGTCGAGACTTTGGGATCGCTTGAGAACGCGCTATTGGAGTTTCCTGGTTGTGCCGTTGTGATCTCACACGATCGTTGGTTCTTGGATCGCGTCGCGACTCACATCCTCGCGCACGAGGGTGATTCGCAATGGTTCTGGTTCGAAGGAAACTTCGAGTCCTATGAGAAGAACAAAGTCGAACGACTCGGGGCCGAGGCATCACGCCCACACCGGGTCACCTATCGAAAGCTCACTCGATGAAGCGCCATCACTGCATCATCAAGACTCGCTGGGATGACCTCGATGCATTCGGACATGTCAACAACGCTGCTTATCTGACATATGTACAAGAGGCGCGATCCGACTTCACTTGGTACGCACGTAAGGTCAAGAACGAGGATCCGATCCTCCTCTACATGGTCGTCGCACGGGCAGAGGTGGATTTCTTGCTCCCGATCTACGAGGGTCATACCGATCTCGATGTCTCGATTTGGGTGGGGCGTATCGGTAACTCCTCCTTCACATTGAAGTACGAGATCGCTTCGCAAGGAATCGTCTTCGCGCGCGCCGAGACAGTCCAGGTGGCGGTCGACCAGAAGACCCAGAAGTCACGGTCATTGAACGAAGAGGAACGAGCGTTCTTGTTGGAGTATCAGGATGAGAGCGAGCAGGAGTAGTCGATGAGCCTTGCACCTCGAAGTAGTCGCGCGTGGTGGCGTGATGCCGTCACCTATCAGATCTACATCCGCTCCTTCGCTGATGCCAATGGTGATGGCAAGGGCGATGTCGAGGGAATCCGCTCGCGTCTTCCCTATCTCAAAGCGCTTGGAGTCGATGCAATCTGGATCACCCCTTGGTATCCATCCCCGCAGAATGATCACGGCTACGACGTCGCTGATTACATGGATATCGAGCCCGACTACGGAACTCTCGATGATGCAAAGCATCTGATCAAAGAAGCACATGATCTCGGCATTCGAGTCATCGTTGATATCGTCCCTAACCACTCCTCAGATCAACATCCGTGGTTCCAAGAGGCGCTCGCTGCCGAACCAGGTTCACCAGCTCGAGAGCGCTACATCTTCCGAGATGGCAAAGGTCCTAACGGAGATCTACCGCCGAATAATTGGAACGCGGTCTTCGGTGGACCTGCCTGGCATCGCATCACCGAGAAGGATGGAAAGCCAGGTCAGTGGTTCCTACATCTCTTCGCGATCGAACAACCGGACTTCAATTGGGAGAACCCAGAGGTACGTGAGTACTTCGAAGGGGTCCTGAAGTTCTGGCTTGATATCGGTGTAGATGGATTCCGCATCGATGTCGCGCACGGAATGATCAAGGCTGATGGCTTACCTGACACTCCGGAGAAGGATTCACCCGAGATGCTCGCTGCGGTCTCGATGCCGTTCTGGGACCAGGATGGAGTGCATGAGATCTACAGGTCATGGCGGAAGATCCTCGATTCCTATTCCGGTGATCGAATGGCGGTCGCGGAAGCGTGGGTCAGTCCCGCGTCGCGTATCGCTCGATATCTTCGCCACGATGAGCTAGCTAACTCCTTCAACTTCGACTTTCTCACCTCACCATGGGATGTCGTAACGCTTCGCGAACGGATCGATTCCTCCCTCGCTGCGATCAAGGAGGTCGGCGCACCTGCATCATGGGTCTTCAATAATCATGATGTCGTGAGATCTGTCGATCGATTCGCCTTGGGCCTGACTCCAGGGAGTGGGGAGACGACTCTTGATCGGCAAGGCGATCCCGCCAAACTCGATCTCAATCTTGGCATCAAACGCGCACGGGCCGGAGCGCTCCTAATGTTGGCACTTCCAGGTGGGGCATACATCTATCAAGGTGAAGAGTTGGCTCTTCCTGAGGTTCGAGATATCCCAGAGAATCGCCTCACTGATCCACGGTGGCGGATGTCGAACTTCACCGATCGTGGCCGTGATGGATGCCGTGTCCCACTTCCATGGAAGAACGATGCCGATGGTGCATTCGGCTTCTCGAGTAATGCGAAGTTACCTCCCCACGAAGCATGGTTACCGCAATCCAATTGGTGGGGTTCCTTCTCTGTCGAATCCCAAGAGAAGAACAACGACTCGACTCTGCATCTCTATCGCAAGGCGCTCGCTATCCGCGCCAGTGAAGAGGGATTGGGAGATGGACCGATGACGTGGATCGATCTTGGTAAGGATCTTCTCGCTTTCACTCGCCCCGGAAACTTCCTCTGCGTGGTCAATTTCGGCGATGAGATCTCATTGCCATCGGGGGAGGTACTTCTCTCGAGCGCTCCACTCGATCGAGGTCGGCTACCTCGCGATACAGCGGTCTGGATTCGTACCTCGTAGATGAGCGAACTGGTCCAAGAACGCACCGTCAAAGTCCTCGCCCTGACGCAAGTGCTCAATGGTCTTGGCGTCGCCGGTACTGTCGCAGCAGGCTCACTCCTCGTCTCTTCGATCACCGGTTCTGAAACGCTGGCAGGGCTTGCGCAGACTTCCTCCGTCCTTGGCGCCGCAGCGCTCGCTCTCCCACTTGCTCGTCTCACCTCGCGTGGGGGAAGGCGGTTGGCGCTATCGATCGGCTATCTCGCAGGACTGATGGGCGCCCTCTTCGCGATCCTTGGTGGAGTGGAGCGAAACATCTATCTCATGCTCCTTGGCACTTTCCTCGTCGGTTCGGCATCGGCAGCTGGTTATCAAGCGCGCTTTGCTGCGATCGACCTGGCAACCGATCAACATCGCGCGAGGCAACTCTCCTTCGTAGTCTGGGGAGCGACGATCGGCGCGGTAGCAGGGCCGAACCTCATGGATCCTGCCGGCGCAATCGCAGAGGTATTCGGTTGGCCACGTCTTGTCGGCCCTTACATGCTCGCTGCGGTGACTCTCGCTCTCGCCACTCTTGTCATTCAACTCTTCCTACGTCCTGATCCCTATCTCCTGGCTGAGAAGAACTCGAATCGTCCTCCTCTCTCACGAGGTAGCACGCGCGAGAGCCTTGCCTACCTACGAACCAATCCACGCGCGCTCTTTGCGATCATCTCGATTGCGATCGGACATGTCGCCATGGTCTCGGTGATGGTGATGACACCAGTTCACATGGCACATGTCGATGTGACTTTGACGGTGATCGGATTGGTGATCAGCATCCATGTGATCGGTATGTATGCATTCTCGCCGATCGTCGGACAGATCAGTGATCGCATCGGTCGCGTGCGAGCGATCCAAGTCGGTATCGCAATCCTTCTTCTTTCGATGCTCGTCTCCGGAGTTGCCGCAGCAGATGATGAGATCACATTGGGAATCGGACTCTTCCTTCTTGGCCTTGGTTGGTCTTTCACCCTGATCGCAGGTTCCGCCCTCTTGAGCGAGTCGGTCTCGCCCGAGATGAAGCCAGCGACACAAGGTGCGAGTGATCTGGTGATGAATCTCAGTGGCGCCGCTGGTGGCGCTCTTGCTGGAGTGATCATCGGCACCTTGAGCTACGCCTGGCTCTGTTTCTTCGCTGCCGTCCCTGTTCTCTACCTCTTGCTTCGGTCGCGCGCTATCGAGTCCAAGATTTGAAGGTCTTTTGCGATGGATGAGAAGAGCCTCTATGAGCGCGTCGGAGGGGAAGAGACCTTCGAGCAATTGGTCTCACACTTCTACGCGCTCGTCTCGCAGGATCCGATCCTTCGTCCTATGTATCCGGATGATGACTTCCATGCCGCTGCAAAGAGACTGATGCTCTTTCTCATGCAGTACTGGGGTGGACCCCATACCTACAGCGAGATGCGCGGACATCCACGACTTCGGATGCGACATGCGCAATTCGCCATCGATTCACGTGCCCGTGATGCCTGGCTTCGATGCATGAAGTCAGCAGTAGATGAGCTAACCATCGATGAGAGTGACCGTGCTGAGCTCTGGAGTTACTTGGAGATGGCCGCCCATAGCCTCGTCAATACACCTGACGAGTGATCACTTCTTAGAGCGATTCCCTAACTTCAAGATCTCGCCGTTTCTTAGGAACCAGAGCGTTCCATCCTTCGCTCGCACTGTGGTGATGCGAAGCCCCACTGATTCGACAGTTCCTTGGACATCGAGGATGTCGACTTCATCTCCTACGCCATATTGATCCTCGAGAAGCATGAAGAGGCCCGCGATGAAGTCTCTAATGAGAGTCTGGGCGCCAAGACCGACAGCGACTCCGAGCACACCGGCCGAGGCGATCAAGGGAGCGAGATCCATCCCTGCCTCGCTGAGAATGGTGCTCACTGCGACGAGGGCGATCAATGTGTTGGTGATGCTCTTGAGGACCGTCCCTGCGGTGTGGGCTCGTTCGCGTTGACGCGAGAGGGATCGGTTCTTGCCTGGGATCAAGTCTGCGTTGGCGATCCGACTCATCGCCCTCGAGATGGCTCTGACCGCGAGTGAGCGGAGCACGATGGCGATGACGAGTATGGCCAAGACCCGAAGTGGGGCTCCCAGGAACCACTCCAAGAGTGCCCTACCGTCGAGATCAGCGAGGTTCATCATTCGCGACTTTATTGGAACTTCATCGGAAAATCGGGGATTCCTCGGGGAGTTACGGCACTATATGCCCACCAGCGCGAGCCACGCGCTGAGTCACAAGGAGCCTTACGTGCCAGGGAGTTCACGGACACTCGTTCTGAACGCCACCTACGAGCCACTAGGTGTCGTTTCTGACCGACGCGCGCTCATTTTGGTCCTCAACAATCGTGCCACTGCAGTGGAAGATTCTGGTCGCATCCTTCGTTACGAAAGCGGCGAGGTCGCACTTCCCGCCGTCATCAGATTGCATAAGTTCGTCCGAATCCCATATCGTCACTCGGTTCCGCTATCGCGCCGTGCGATCTTCGCTCGCGACGGTGGACGTTGTGTCTATTGCCAGGCGACGGCGACATCTGTCGATCATGTGATTCCGCGATCTCGCGGTGGGACACATCACTGGGAGAACGTGGTCTCCTGTTGCCAGCGATGCAATCACGTCAAGGCGGATCGGACCCTCAAGGAACTCGGTTGGAAACTTAGAAACGTCCCACGCGAACCTGTCGGTGTGGCGTGGCGCATACTCGGTACATCGCGAGCCGAACGTAGTTGGCTTCCGTACCTTGAGCCATATGGTGCGGCAAGCGCTAGCGCCTAATTAGAATCCATCCATGTCACTTCTTATCTCAGTCCTTGCCATGCGCCCGCTAGCGGTCCGACAAGAGGATGGGTCGTTGCCAGGAGAGCCGCTCCCATTGCTCGAGGGGCTGATCTGGTTCCTCTTCATTCCGGTAGCGATCTCTGCCTTGGTCTGGATCTTGGTCTCGGTCTATGACAAGAGCGAGAAGAAGGAAGTCGCAACGAAAGAACCGAAGCGAGACATCCTCACTTCGATCGAGTAAAGAGGCCTCTTTCGAGAGTTAGGCGTCGACTGCCTTCACCTTGAGCGCTCGCTCCAAGGCATCCCTACCCTCAGCTACGAGTCTTCGCAGGATCGCTGGCGCATCCTTTCCAACACCTTCGAGCCATCCATTCGCCTTCGCAAGCGTCGACTCTTTGACGATATAGGCAGGGAAGAGGATCGAGACGATCTTGCTCGAGACTTCATACGACTTCTTGCCCCAGACATCGAGGAGGATCTCGAAGTATCGATCGACATAACCTTCTATCAGATCTCGATGGAGCGGGCGTGAGAA
>WLDY01000048.1 GCA_009704555.1 Actinomycetota bacterium
GGACAAGCGCAAGGATCAGAAGAACAACGATGGTCTGCCCATTAGTCAAAAGAAGCGAAGGCATCTCTCCCCCAAATCAAAGGAAAACAAT
This sequence comes from Actinomycetota bacterium, assembly GCA_009704555.1. GTDB lineage: Bacteria > Actinomycetota > Actinomycetes > Nanopelagicales > Nanopelagicaceae > SYAN01. Next base: position 92 of record WLDY01000048.1, read on the forward strand.
CAGTCTCGGACCGTCCGTCGCTGACCACGCGATCATATCAGTCGCGAAATTCGCTCAGGCAGGGGTATCAGAACCCGAGAAATGACTGAGGAACAAGGATCGAAGTTGATCCGAAGAGAGACCCTCTGCATCGATGGCCTCAATGAGATCAAGAATCGGCACTAGTGCGCGGATCAACCACTCTCCACTCCAGTATCGAAGCTCGACCTTGATTCCCGAGTGGTTCGTGACGAGATTGGTAATGAATGCCGCATTCCTCCGTTTCCACCACATCGGTAGGGCGCTGAGGCGAATCACTGCAGTGAGTGAGGACTGAGCAGCCGAACTTGAGTCGGATTCTTCGATGCTGACAACTTGGCCTGATACAGGCTGGACGTTCTTCACACGGGAGATGAAGAACTCGCGCGGACTCTCTTTCTCGTGATCGAATCCTCTGAGAAGAAGACGGCCTCCTCGCCAGAGGAAGTGCGACGGTGTGACGAGCCTCTGCTGGCTGAGCCGTCCGAGTGAATCAAGATACGAGAAAGAGATTCGACTTGGCATCAGGATTGCAGACTCGATGACTTCAAGGTTCTCATTCCATTCATCGTCGAAACTAAGATCTTTGGAGATTTCAGAGGGTTCGCTGATCTTTCGACGTAGCGAATCTAGATGTTCCCTCAGGAAGCTCGTCGAGGGATACAGCATTTGGATCAACTCAACTCCCAACCGAAGCGAAGTGATCTCATCGATGGTGAGACGCCGCGGAACGTCAAGAGATTGTGGATCGCTCACAGCGACAAAACCTCCCTCCAGATTCATGTCGATGAGAAGATCGGGCGTATAGCCCGGCAAGCCGCAGAGGAAGGCGATCTCAAGATCTCGCTCGATCTCTCCAACGTCCTGTCCCAGACGACTCGCAAGCTCGTTCAGATTCACTTGACGATGATGAAGGTATGGAATGAGATCGATGATTCTCTCGACTCGCTCCAGCGCGCTTTCAGATGGCATCGTGCAACTGCTTCCTCAATACGACCCACGCCTTCGCAGAATCTGGCGGAGAGGTCACTTCGATAGTTGGATTGAGTGATATCAGAATCCGCAAGAGACGTTCGTGGTTGAAGGTACGAAAGAGGACTTTGATGGAACTCTCGTGGTTACCCATAACCACGCCACCCTCTGAGATGAGCAGAGCTTCAAGATCAGAGGGGGCTAGCACCTCTATCTCGTGTCGACCCTCTTCAACCGCGTCGGCCTTCGACAGGGACGCCTCATCTCGTGGAACGTACTTCTCACCAAGGGTTACCTCTCCCACGATGTTCTCAACGATGAAGAACCGAGCAGCGTTCCGATCGAGGTCCCAACCTTGCAAGATCCACTCTTGATCTCGGAGCAACAATCGTTCTGGTTCGACTTTCCTTTGACTACGGAGAGAGTCAGAATCTCGGACATAATCGAATGAGACCGTAACTCTCTCTCGGATTGCAGATATGAGTTCCCCGAAGGCCGGAGTCTTGATCACTGGAGCTTCGCTCAGTGAAGTGATGACTCGATCCATGGGATTTGGACCTGCGGGTATCAGCAAACCCAGCTTGAGATGAGTAGAGCGGAAATCCATCTCTCCGCGGAGCGTTGAGACCAGCGTGAGCGCGGCTGCAGCAAGGAGGCCTTCTTCGGTACTCAACTCAGGGATCTGAATTTGGTAGTCGTCCCGTTTGATTCGATAGCCAACTTCGTCATCGAAGAGCGGGTCGAGTTGTTTCACTTCAATCTCTATTCCGATTTTGCGCAGGTCATCCTTATCCCGCTCGAACATTCGATCACGTGCTTCCGCTGACCCCTCGTAACCGGGCAAAGCGGAGGTTATCTGCGTCTTTGTCAGGTACTTCTTGGTTCCCAAGAGTGCGATGACGAGATTGAGCAACCGTTCCATCTTGGCGTCGGCAGCTCCGCCCTTCGCGACCATGGCGCAAAGATAGTCCCACCCCTGCTGTTACTATCGAGCCATGATGAAACGTCAACCAAGTTCAACATTGATCAGGTTCACTGCGATTCTGGCAAGCGCCCTGCTCATGGTGGGCTGTTCAGGTCAAGGGGATGAAATGTCGGAATCCAGCAATCCAAAGTTGCCGAGCGTCTCTGGTGCATACGGCGAAGAGCCAAGCATCACTGTGCCGGATATCGACCCACCAAGCACCCTGGAATCGGTCGATCTCACTGTTGGAACTGGCGCCTCGGTTGAAGCGACATCGACGTTGACCGTGAACTATTCGCTCGTTACTTGGTCCGATAAGGCAGCGATCGAGTCGAGTTTCTCTTCAGCCCCCGCCACCTTCCCGCTCTCGGGTGTCATCCTCGGCTGGCAACAGGGACTCGTTGGCGCCAAAGAAGGTGGACGACGCCTTCTCGTCATCCCACCTGATCTTGGTTACGGCGCAACCGGCGCTGGACCTATCGGTCCGGATGAGACGTTGATCTTCGTCGTCGACATCATCGAAGTCTCTTAGGCGTCGCTCTCGTCGTTGTACGCACCCTTAGCTGGTCTTCTCCTGCGGGCCAATTGGGTGCCAGCGTTCCTTCTTGCGAAGGTGAGGAACCCTGTGTGTGCGTTCATGGAATGGGCTGGTCTCACGGCGAGTCCCTCATGGTGCCAATTGCGCAAAAGGGTCTCGAAGCTCTCTGGCTCGGTGAACCGACCGTCGTTCTTGATCGCCTCCGCCACGCGCGAAAGCTGCGTTGTCGTGGCCACGTAGACGATGAGGACTCCCCCGGGTTTGAGCGCTCGGGCTGCCTGATCAATGTGATCCCACGGTGAAAGCATGTCGAGGATGAATCGATCACTCCCGGCGAGACCTTCAGAGTCGGCATCTTCGAGGCGCATACGCTGCAATCTCCATGTTTTTGGGATGTCGCCAAAGAATGTTTCTACATTGCGTTCGGCAATCTCCGCGAAATCATCTCGTCCTTCGAACGAGATCAACTCCCCGCTACCGGCTAGCGTCTTCAACACGGCGATAGAAAGCGCGCCACTTCCCGCACCTGCTTCGATGATCTTCTGTCCACGTCGAACATCTCCGTATCCGATGATGAGGGCGGCATCTTTGGGATAGATGATGGTTGCACCTCGGGGCATTCCAAGGGCAAAGTCAGGATAGAGCGGAGTGAACGCCTGATATTTCATTCCGGAATTGGTTTCAATAATGGAACCCTCAGGCTTGCCAATGAGGTCATCATGCAGGATCCACCCTTTGTGGGTGTGGAAGGTGGCGCCAGGCTTCAACGTGAATGAGACCATTCGACCTTTTTCGTCCTCCAGCCTGATTCGATCCCCTTCCGAGAATCCGCTGACGCTCATGCTGGTGCCTTTCGGACGACACGATCGACCCAGTCACTGTGACGAGAACGAAGATCTGCCAAGGGCAGGGACCGTAGATCGCTAACTCCGTGGAAACTTTCGTGATCGAAGATCTCGTCAGTAACGCCAATCACCATTGCACCGCTGGCAAGACCAGACGAGATTCCAACCTTCGAGTCTTCGATCACTACACAGGATGAGATCGAGGTGGCAAGACGCCTCGATGCAGTGAGGTAACTCTCCGGATCCGGTTTCGAGCGACTCACTTCACTGGCAGAGATCGAGAAATCGAATTCAAAAGGCAGTGATGAGAGGACCGCGTCCACGACCGATCGCCTACTCGCACTGACGAGTGCTGTCTTCAGACCCGCCTCTCTGGAGTCAGCGAAGAGCTCTTGTACGCCTGGTCGCAATGGCGCTCCCTGCGTCAGTCGATTTAGCATCATCTCCACGAGGGTGTGACCGAACCACGATGGTTCATGGTTGCTTCCACTCTTCTCCCTGAGATAGAGCTCGACTCGCTCCATGGGACCACCGATGCAATGGAGAGCATCGGCTTCTCCCCACTGATAACCGAAGCCGGCCATCAATTCCTTTTCACACTCCACCCAGAGTGGCTCAGTGTCGACCAAGGTGCCATCCATATCCCAGAGGAGGGCCTCCAGGGAGACGGACTCGTTAGTTGGCATTGAAGTACTTCGCTTCTGGATGATGGACGATGATTGCAGAGGTGCTCTGCTCTGGGTGGAGTTGGAATTCCTCGGAGAGAGAGACCCCGATGGATTGCGCATCGAGAAGCTCCATGATCAAGGTCTGCTGCGAGAGATCAGGGCAGGCAGGGTAGCCAAAGCTGTAACGGGAGCCGCGATAACCCTGATCCAGGATCGACTGCACATCGGAAGAGTCGTCCTTGACGATCGATAACTCCTCTCGGACACGCTTATGCCAGTACTCAGCAAGTGCCTCCGTGAGCTGTACGGACATTCCATGTAGTTCGAGGTACTCCCGATACCTGTTCTCTTCGAATAGCTTTGAGGTGGCCTTCGAGACTGCGTTACCCATAGTGACGATATGGAAGGCAACCACATCGAAACCCTTAGCTTCTGACTCATCGCGATCCCGGAAGAAATCGCTGATACAAAGATGTCGATCTCGCGATTGCCGTGGGAATGAGAATCGCATCCGCTCCCTACCCGAACTCAGATTCTCATGATCGACAATGACCAAGTCATTACCCTCGCTATAACAAGGGAAGTATCCATAGACGACTCCAGCCTCAAGCCACTTCTCGCTCTGTGCTTCATTGAGCAGTGACCGCAGTCTTGGTCGTCCCTCCGTAGCCGCCATCTCTTCGAAACGACCACGTGAACCGTCTAGTCCCCACTGCCCGACGAAGAGCGCCCGCTCATCGAGAAGGGCGAGGTAATCGGTCACAGAGATGCCCTTCACTGTTCGGCTTCCGAGGAAAGGAGCTTTCGGAACCGAGACATCGCGGGAGACATCGCTCCTGCCTTCGAACGTCTCACCATCTTTGGTGCGAGCTCGAGGAGTGACTCTGCGCTTCAAAGGGGGTAAAGCAGCGCTCGCATCCCCTTGCTTGATCGCCATCAAGGTATTCATCAGATCTAGACCTTCGAAAGCATCGCGGGCGTAACGGACCACACCGGAGAATTCATCGGCAAGATCCTGCTCGACATAGGAGCGAGTCAGAGCGGCTCCGCCAAGGATGATCGGCCACTTGCTCGCTAGACCTCTTGTCGTCAATTCCTGCAAGTTCTCTCGCATGATGACCGTGGACTTCACCAGCAGTCCACTCATACCGATCACATCCACGGATGAACTCTCCGCCGCATCGATGATTTGATTGATGGTCTGCTTGATTCCGATGTTGACGGTGCGGTAACCGTTGTTTGAAAGGATGATATCGACGAGGTTCTTTCCGATGTCATGGACATCACCCTTGACGGTAGCAAGGAGGATCGATCCGCGATCGCTTGCTTCACTTCGCTCCATGAAAGGTTCGAGAAAAGTGACTGCGCTCTTCATGACTTCAGCAGATTGAAGGACAAAGGGAAGCTGCATCTCCCCTTTGCCGAAGAGTTCCCCGACTGTCTTCATGCCTTCAAGAAGATGGTCGTTGATGATCGACAGTGGAGCGATACCCGAGCTCATCGCGAGCTGTAGGTCCTCATCGAGGCGAGTCCTTTCGCCATCGATGATTCGCGATTTCAACCTCTCTTCAAGAGGCAACTGGTAGAGCCGTTCGAGCTTGCTCACCCGGTTCGAAACCAACTCAACTCCCTCGAAGAGTTGAAGGAACTCAACTAGCGGGTCGTAGGTGCAAGTGTCGCCATCGAATCGACGTCGGTCATA
>WLDY01000049.1 GCA_009704555.1 Actinomycetota bacterium
GCAAAGGGTTGTTGCACGATCGAGGACTCGCACGATGCACGTCGAGCCGCAGATCGCATCGGTATCCCGTTCTACATCTGGGATATGTCCGATGAATTCCATAAGGAAGTGGTGGAGAACTTCCTCGATGAGTACAAGTCTGGTCGCACTCCCAATCCTTGTCTTCGCTGCAATGAGAAGATCAAGTTTGCAGCAGTCCTCGATCGCGCCCAAGCGATGGGATTCGATGGGGTGGTCACGGGGCACTATGCCCAGATGCGTGAGATCGAGATGGATGGCGAGAAGTTTCGCGCGATGTATCGAGCGGTCGATGAGAGCAAGGATCAGTCCTATGTGCTCGCGGTCTTGAACCAGCGTCAGTTGCAGGGTGCATATTTCCCTCTGGGCGACACGACCAAGGAGATGGTGCGCGAAGAGGCGAAGCAGAGGGGATTGGCAGTGGCAGCGAAACCAGATAGCCATGACATCTGCTTCGTTCCCTCCGGCGATAACGCGGGTTGGTTGCGAGAGCGGCTTGGAAGCGAGGTCGGCGAGATCGTCGACGCTGCGGGACACCACCTTGGCCAACATAAGGGCGCATATACCTACACCGTCGGACAACGGAGAGGTTTGGGGATCACCACTCCCCGCGAGGATGGCAAGCCGCGATATGTCTTGCGAATCGAGCCGAAGAGCAACACTGTGGTGGTCGGCGAACGCGAGGATTTGGCTATCAAGGAGATCGATGGCGAGCGAGCGATCTGGTGCGGACCTCGCCCCTCCGGAGTCAATCGTGGTGCAGTGCAGGTGAGGGCCCACGGAAAGCGGATGCCTTGCTCTTATGAAGTTGATCCACAATCCGGCGAGAGCATCACCATCATCTCTGATGATGCGATTATCGGACTTGCTCCCGGTCAAGCTGCAGTGATCTACGACGGTGATCGTGTGGTTGGAAGTTCGACGATCAAAGCGACTCGGTGAGGTGGTGACGTCAGTGAAGAACGCCTCACAGGTTCGACAAAGAATGCACCAGCTCGCTGAGGAGATCCGCGAGCATCAATACCGCTATTACGTCGAGGATCGACCGACCGTCAGTGATGCGCAGTTCGATGATCTCTGGCGTGAACTCCTCACACTCGAAGAGTCACATCCAGACCTCGTCGATCCGAACTCGCCGACGCGCGAGGTAGGAGGAGGCTTCTCGACTCACTTCACCCAGGTCGATCACATCGAACCAATGATGAGTCTCGACAATGTCTTTGACGAGGAGGAGTTGGAGTCATGGTTCGAGAGGGTTGAGAAGGAGATCTCGCCCACCTGGCTCTGTGAGGTCAAAGTCGATGGTCTTGCGATCAACTTGCTCTATCAAGATGGGGCGCTGGTCCGTGCTCTCACGCGCGGCAATGGCACCACGGGTGAGGATGTCACCCTCAATGTGAAGACGATCAAAGGTCTGCCACATCGCTTGGATGGAGAGTCCCATCCGCGCCTCATCGAAGTACGCGGTGAGGTCTACTTCCCACTCGTCGCCTTCAAGGAGCTCAATGAATCCCTCGAGGAGAGCGGCAAGAGTCCCTTCGCAAATCCCCGCAATGCTGCAGCTGGATCCCTCCGACAGAAGGATCCGCGCGTTACCGCATCTCGACCGCTTGCGGTGACCGTCCATGGCATCGGTTCGATCGAAGGTCGTAGCTTCAAAACCCAAGGTGAGGCCTATGAGGCGATGCGTTCTTGGGGTTTGCCGGTGAGTGGATATGTAGAGGTCTTGGAGACGAAGAAAGAGGTAGAAGGCTTCATTGGACGCTTTCTCGAACATCGCCACGATCTAGAACATGAGATCGACGGCGTCGTGATCAAGGTCAATGAAATAGACCTGCAGAGAAGACTCGGTGCGACGTCTCGGGCACCAAGGTGGGCGATCGCTTACAAGTACCCGCCCGAAGAAGTGACGACCAAGTTGGTCGATATCAAGGTGAGCGTGGGTCGAACAGGGCGCGTTACGCCTTATGGCTTGATGGAGCCGGTGAGGGTGGCGGGATCGACGGTGACACATGCGACTCTCCACAACCAGATGGAAGTGGCACGAAAGGGTGTTCTGATCGGTGACACCGTCATCTTGCGAAAGGCCGGCGATGTCATTCCGGAGATCCTGGGTCCTGTCACGAGCGCTCGCGATGGAAGTGAGCGCCCCTTCGTGATGCCGACTGAGTGTCCTGAATGTGGCACGCGACTTCGTGCGATCGCTGAAGGTGATGTCGACATCAGATGTCCGAATGCACGGTCGTGTCCTGCGCAACTTCGTGAACGCCTCTTCTATATCGGATCTCGTGCCGCGCTCGATATCGACATCCTCGGGATGGAGGCAGCGAACGCTCTCCTTGAAAGTGGTGTGATCGAGGATGAGAGTGGGATCTTCTCGCTCACTGCTGATCAACTCGGCGCGATCGATTTCTTCACCAAAAAGGATGGATCACTCTCTGCTACGGCAGAGAAGTTCCTATCAGCCCTTGCGGGAGCGAAGGATCGTCCACTGTGGCGCGTCTTGGTGGCGCTCTCGATACGTCATGTCGGACCAACGGCAGCGAGAGCGTTGGAAGATAGTTTTGGTTCGATAGATGCGATCTCAGCTGCGACGAAGGACGAACTCTCTGCGATCGAGGGAGTCGGTGAGGTCATCGCAGAATCGATCCTTGAATGGTTCGAGGTGCCTTGGCATCGCCAGATCATCGAACGATGGAAGAGCGCAGGTGTGCGTATGGTCGGTGCGCCGCGTTCCCAACTTCCACAGACGCTCAAGGGTTTGACCGTCGTCGCGACCGGATCGCTCGAAGGATTCACCCGTGATTCCGTCAGTGAAGCCATCACCTCTCGCGGTGGCAAAGCGAGTTCCTCGGTGAGTGCGAAGACGGACTTCGTCGTCGCGGGCAGCGGTGCTGGGAGCAAATTGGCCAAGGCCGAAGAACTGGGAGTTCGGATCCTCGATGAGGAGGAGTTCGTCACACTCCTTGAGAAAGGCCCGGACGCGCTCTGAACGGCGCTGATCCGCAGACTAGAATCCCGTCATGTTCTCATCTCTGCTTCTGGCAGTCCTCTCAGGTGAGGTAGTCCGTGAGATGCCAGCATCGCCGCTCTTCTTCGGGCTATTCACCTTCGGCGTGCTTGCACTCCTGCTCTACTTCACGATGAGAATCGATCGCGACTAGTCCTGGCTCACAACGCTTCGTGATCGGCATCTACGGCGGAACCTTCGACCCGATCCATAACGGTCATCTCCACGTCATCAAGCAACTCTTGCAATCACATCGCGTCGATCGGATCATCGTCGTACCAGCGGGAGACCCACAGTTGCGTGAGAGACCGGTCGCCTCATCGAGAGATCGACTCGAGATGTGCAGGCTCGCCGTCGAATCCCTCTCCTCGCTACGCGATCGCGTCGAGGTCAGCGCAATCGAGGTAGAACGTGATCGACCCTCCTTTGCAATCGACACTGTCGAAGCCATGATGGCGAATCACCCCGGTAAAGAGTTCGCATGGATCATCGGTAGCGATGCATTCCGCCGGATCGATCAGTGGCATGAGAGCGAACGGCTTCGTGAACTCATCTCATTCATCGTCATTGAGAGGCCTGCAAACCAAGGTGGAAGCGAGGTTTCAGATGACGAATTCGATGATGTCGGAGGGGAAGAGATCGATGCCCTCCAGATCTCCGCAACCGAGATCAGGAGCCGACTCGCCTTACGCGAGTCGATCTCAGAGTTGGTTCCCTCTGCAGTGATCGCCTACATAGAAAGCAAGGGTCTTTATGGCAGCGCGTGAGTCCACAATCAAACTGACGCAGCGAGCCGCCGAGGCCATCGTCGACAAGTTAGGACGAGATCTCGTGGCCATCGACCTATCCGAGCAGATGGTGTTGAGCGAGGTCTTCCTCATCGCGACGGGAAGAAACGAGAAACAAGTCGAAGCGATCGCCGATGAGGTGGAACGAGTCTTGGCGTTGGCAGGGGAGAAGCCTGCGCGTCGCGAGCGGAGTGATTCTTGGGTGCTCCTCGACTACTCCGATCTAGTCGTCCACATCCAAAGTGAGGATGTGCGCCAGTACTACATGCTCGACCGTCTTTGGAACGATTGCCCGCGGATCGAATTGCATCTCGACCTCGGGCCCTCGGAGAGTCAGAGCGAAGAAGCGTCGCGATGAAACAGATCATCATTTGGCGCCATGGCCAGACTGATTGGAACCTTGAGAACAGATTCCAGGGACATTCAGATATCCCGCTCAATCCGGTCGGTCGATATCAAGCAGGACAAGCGGCACGCGTCTTACGAGATATGGAACCAACCGCGATCATCTCAAGCGATCTCAGTCGAGCGCTCTCGACTGCAGAGGCGTTGGCGACGGTGACCGGACTTGAGGTCCAAGTTGACGATCGATTGCGTGAGACCAATGGTGGGAATTGGGAAGGCAAGACAGGTGCACAGAATCGCGCCGAGGACTACGAGCGTTTCATCCGATGGATCGATGGCAATGACGATCCAGCGGGAGCGATAGGAGAGCGACGCAGTGAGGTCGCAGCTCGGGCGACGAGCGCGATCTTCGCAGCGTTAGATCTCGACGATCGTTCATTGGAAGAGCGTTTGGTCGTGGTCACTCATGGTGGGACGGCACGCTGCGTCTTGGGCTCGTTGTTGAAGCTACCGCTGCAATCCTGGGGCGCACTCGGCGGTCTTGCCAATGCTTCGTGGTCGGTCCTGACTGACAATCACAATGCTTCGACCTTGACCTGGCTACTCGCTGAGCACAACGCATTCACCATCCCTGAACCGGTCCTTGGCGAAGAGAGCGGCGGAAACGACTTCGTATAACCGCTCCGTACTGCACGGTTCGCGCAGTGAGATAAAGTTCGCGCTTCCAGGGGCTATAGCGCAGCTGGTAGCGCACCTGCATGGCATGCAGGGGGTCAGGGGTTCAAGTCCCCTTAGCTCCACAAAATGAAATCGACACTTCGCATCCCAAAGGGCTGGAGCGCATCCGACATCCCGGATCTCTCTGACAAGCGTTTCGTCATCACTGGCGCTACCAGTGGAATCGGTCTAGAGGCGGCGCGCGAGCTGGTTCGCGCTGGCGGAGAAGTCATCATCGCAGCGAGGAATCCCATCAAGGCAGAGCGCACTGTCCTCGCCCTCGGTCGGGAGAGATCCTCATGGGTCGAATGTGATGTCTCATCGCTCAACTCGGTTCGTAGCGCGGCTCGCAAGATCGATGGCAAGTTCGACGTCCTGATCCTCAATGCCGGCATCATGGCGATTCCGTTCACATCCAATGAGGATGGCTTCGAGATGCAAATGGCAACGAACCATCTTGGACACTTCGCACTTACGACTCTGTTGAAGGACCAGATCACGTCTCGGGTGGTTACTGTCTCGAGTAGTGCGCATCGGATGGGGGATTTCGGGAGTGGTTCTCTCGACGAGATCTCATCTCGGATCATCGCGGACGAGATCAAGGACTCTTATTCGCCGTGGAAGGTCTACGGGACCAGCAAACTCGCAAACATGCTCTTTGGATTCGAGTTGGAGCGTCGCGCAAGGGCGAACGACCTTCCATTCACCTCGATGGTGGTTCATCCTGGATACGCCGACACCAATCTTCAGTATGTGGCGGCTGATCTCACCGGAGATCAGAATCGCAAGAAGGCGATCTCATGGATGAATCGACTCATGGCACAGGATGCATCAATGGGAGCCCTCCCGACTCTTGC
>WLDY01000005.1 GCA_009704555.1 Actinomycetota bacterium
AGGAGGACGGCAGGGATCAAGACCGGAACGACATCGCGTGGATCAGTGCCGAGACCAAAGAAGAGGAAGAAGATCGAGGCGAATAGATCACGAAGCGGAGCAAGACGGACTCGAGCGACGATTGCGACATCACCGGTCAACAGGAGTCCTACCAAGAACGCTGCGACCGCTCCAGAGAACCCGATCAAAGTGGCAAGACCTGATGCTGCGAGCGCTGCACCAAAGACCATCAGCAAGAGCGTCGCGGAATCACCCAGGATCACCGGTGCGTGAGGAATGTGACCACCTCGAGCGCTGAAGAAGAGCGCCGCCCCGGTGATGACGAGAGCGACGGAGATGGAGATCAAGCCTGTCGTGAGTGCGACACCAGCAGTGATTGCACTCAAGACGGGTAGGTAGGGAGCAAGGAAGAGGTCTTCCACGACAAGTGTTGCGACAGCGCGCTTCGTGCTCTCCAGCTTCTGCCACTTCGCATCCTTGATGAATTGCGTTGCGATTCCGGAGGATGAGACATACGTGATTCCGCCAAGGACGAGTGCACCTGTGATCCCCCAGCCGAGAATCAACGCCAGTAGTGCGCCAGGGAGGAAGTTCACGATGAGATCGAAGATGCCCAATGACTTGCGTTCCCGCATCGTCCCGATCAACTCTCCTGCTGTGTACTCGAGACCAAGCAAGAGAAGAAGGAGAATCGCACCCCACTGAGCACCGAGGTCCAAGAAGCTGTCGCTCACGCTGAGCGGGATCAAGCCGCCATTACCAAGCGCAAGCCCTGCGATGAGAAAGATCGGTACTGCTGAGAACTTGAAGCGGGCCGCGACGAAGGAGACGAGACCAAGGAAGAGAAGGACGCCACCTATCTCAGCGAGAACGAGTCCTGTATCGGAAGATGCAGCGGCCCAGAATGGCATGCGGGCATTCTCTCACCTAGGAATCTCAACTAGGCGGTTTCGCTCTCCTCTTCAGAGATCGTCGAATTGGCTACCGAGATGACGAATGGCAGAGCGCGAATCGCGACGATGAATCCGAGGATTCCGCAGATGATGAAGGGAAGTCGCAAACCTCCCGTTGCGATCACACCACCAAGGAATGCACCGATCGGCATCAGACCCCAGACGATGGTTCGCCTTGCTCCGTGAATGCGACCATAGAGATGATTGGGAATCAATACCTGATAGGTCGACATCAAGAGAATGTTCCAGATCGTGCTGGCCATCCCTGCGACTGTCGCAACGACAGTGAAGAGATAGATGTTCGGGACGAGACCGGTGAGAGCGATCAGTGCGGTAGCGAGGATCATCGTCGCAGCAAGGGTCTTGCCTCGCGTGAAGCGTGTCGAGAGTCGATTCGCGAGCAACCCTCCGGCAACGCCTCCTACACCTTGGATGGCAAGGACCACTCCGAAGTAGCGGGGATCTAACCCCAGTTCCTTCACCATGAAGAGCGCTGCTGTGGCACTCGATGCGGAGAAGAGGAATCCCAAGATCGTCGTGATGATCACCAATTGACGCAGCCTCTGATGGGTGAAGAGGTACCGGATCCCGAACTTGAGTTCATCGATGAATCGGGCGCGGGCATCCTCAGGCGAGGAGGAGTCCTTGGCCTCACGGACGGTGCGGTTGAGGCTCTGGTAGGGCATCAACACCAATAGCGCGAGTGCGACGAGATAACCCGCGGAAGCCGAATAGAACGGTGCGACAACAGCGATCGCATATAAGAATCCGCTCAGAGGAGAACCGATGAATTGTGAGATGACGGTCTCTGCGATGTAGAGACGAGAGTTACCGCGCTCCAATTGATCCTTCTCAAGGAGCTCCGGGATCATCGATTGTGCGGTGGTGTCGATGCTCACCTCACATGCGCCTGCGATGAATATCAAGGCGAGGAGCAGATAGATCGTCATCACTCCCGCGGAAATCGCAACGGCCATGGCAGCGACCACCGAAGTGCGCAGCAGGTTCGAATAGATGAGTAGTTTCTTTCGATCTATGCGATCAGCCAAGGTTCCGATGATGACGGCGAAGAAGAGCCATGGCAGCAATGTCATCGCAGAGATCAATGAGATGAGGATCGGGCTCTCCGTCAACGAGATCGCATAGATCGGTACCACGGTACGAAGCAATCCATCAGCAAGGTTGCTGACGATGCTCGATCTCCAGAGACGATTGAATGCAGAGGGAAGTTTCGAGGTCGATTCACTCACCGCGTGAGCCTACTTGTGCAACGAAAGAACCACTTGTAACTGAACTAAGCAAGATTCCGTAATCTCTCACGGATCGGCGGATGTGTGTAGTTCACCGCGACATAGAGCGGGTGGGGTGAGAGATTGGCAAGTGCATCGGTGCTGATCTTCTTGAGCGCTTCACGAAGGAAAGCCCCGCCTTCGTCGTAGGTCTCCCGTGCGAAATCATCGGCCTGATACTCATTACGTCGTGAAAGTCCGTTGTTGAGTAGACCGAGCAACATCGAGACTGGAGAGAAGAGAAGGAAGAAAGCAAGTGCCGAGAGATGGAAACTCGACTCACTCGCTCCGAGCGCCGTCGACAACTCTTCGACACCAAGGAGCCACCCGAGAAGTGCGAAGAGGACGAAGGTCTGCAGGTTCGAGAGAAGGAACATCGAGAGAGTGTGCTTACGCTTGTAGTGACCGATCTCGTGGGCCAAGACTGCGACCACTTCCTTGGTGCTCAGTTTCTCCAAGAGCGTGTCGAAGAGGACGATGGTCTTGCTCTTGCCTAGTCCTGTGAAGAAGGCATTCGCTTTCGTCGAGCGTTTCGATCCGTCCATTACGAAGAGTTTCCCGAGTGAATAACCCTGTGATGCGCAGTATCGCTCTACCTCGCTTCGCAATTCGCCATCAGGGACCGGGGTCAACTTGTTGAAGAGCGGCAGGATCAACTTCGTCCCGAACATGAAGAAGAAGAGCGAGAAACCGGCGAAGAGGAGCCAAGCCCAGAGCCAGAAGGTCGAACGAAGCTCCTGATAGATCCATAGGACTGCGGTCAGGAGAGCTCCACCGATGACCAAGGTGAGGAGGAGACCCTTGATCAAGTCGGAGACGAATGTGACGACGGTCGACTTGTTGAAACCGTACTTGGCCTCAACCTTGAATGTGGAGTAGATACCAAAAGGCAGCGAGATCAGATTGGAGAAGAGCGTCAAGATCCCGATGAAGGCGAGAGAGATGACGATCTCATTACTCCACTGCTCTCTCACAAAGGAATCGAGAGCAGCGAACCACTCATAGGTGAGCGCAAGGATGAGAAGGACGAAGAAGAGAGTGGATGAGATGAAGGAGACCTTGTAGTTCGCTGCCTGATACTCGACGGATCGTCGATGCTCCTTCTCGTCATAGAGCTCTGACAACTCGCTATCGAGCGGTCGCTTCGATGACCTGTGGTTGAGGAAGTCGACGAAAGTGTTTATTCCATAGTCGAGAGCGACGAAGAAGGTGATCGCACCAAGGATCCAAGTTTCCATGACGCAAAGAATACTTGCTGCATCACGTTTATCTCACAAAGCCTCGTCACTTGGATTGTGGCGAGTACTTTTATCGCATGGTTGAGATCGAGTTCCTCGGTGGTGTCAGGTCAGTTACCGGCAGCAAGTTCTTGGTCAGGGGTGAACGAGTCGAGGTACTTGTCGAATGTGGTCAATATCAGGGGCTGAAGGAGTTACGAAGGAGGAATTGGGAGCCCTTCCCGATCGAACCGCGAGAGATCGATGCTGCAGTGATCACACATGCACACCTCGACCATTGTGGTCTGTTACCTAAATTGGTACGGGAGGGTTTCACCGGAAGTATCCACTGCACCGCGGATACTGCACGACTCTCAGCGATCGTCCTTGCTGATGCAGCGAAGATGCAGATGGAGGATGCCGAGTACGCAGCGCGAAAGGGATACTCAGAGCATAAAGTGCCACTCCCACTCTTCGATGAGCGCGATGCACAAGAGGCGATCGAATATCTCACGCCCCATCCATTCCATCAACGCAGTGAGATCGCACCCGGTACATTCGTCACTTTCCATAGAGCCGCTCACATCCTCGGCTCCTCCTTCGTCGAACTTGAGATTGAAGGGCGAAGGATCATCTTCTCCGGGGATCTCGGTCGTAAGAACCATCCCCTCCTCTCTGATCCTGATCCACTTCCACATGGAAAGATCGATGCTCTCTTGGTGGAGTCAACCTACGGAGATCGAAGTCACCGGATCCCTGGGGATGCTTTGAGAGATGTCATCAACCGCACTGTGAAGCGAGGTGGGACGGTCGTCATCCCGGCCTTCGCTGTCGATCGGACTGAGGTGATTCTCCATCGCCTCAAGGAATTGATTACGATGGGGGCGATCCCCAAGGTCCCTATCTTCGTCGACTCACCTATGGCTCTCGCCTCACTCGATGTCTATCGTGCGGCATTCGAGTCGGATGCCGTCGACATAGACCTCAAGATCGCAGTCGATGGCGATCCATTCGATTCAGAGTTCTATCAAGCAGCAAGGTCAGTCGAGGCATCGAAGGCGATCGCCCAGATGGAGAGTTCATCGATCATCGTCTCTGCAAGTGGAATGGCTGCAGGTGGTCGAGTACTCCACCACTTGCGACGATTGCTGCCTGATCCACGCAACACCGTCGTTCTCGTCGGCTATCAAAGCATCGGGACGCGAGGTCGCACTCTCGCAGATGGCGCCAGCACTCTCAAACTATTCGGATCCGTTGTCGATGTACGCGCAGAGATAGCTGAGGTGAAGGAATTCTCTGTCCATGCCGATTCCGGCGAGATGATCACATGGTTATCCACTGCAAGCGAGAAGCCGGGACACATCTTCATCGTCCATGGCGAGTCTGATGCCGGGACGCACTTCCAAGGGCTCCTCAGTGAGGGGTTGGGATGGAGTTCGACGATCCCGGATCGAAATCGGCGTTACGCGATCTGATCCGTTCGATTCGTTCTCGTGCGACTCTCTCGCTCGGAGAGCGATGACCCAAGATCGCACTCAGGACTCGTAGCGCGAAGTTGGAGAGATGGAGGTTGATTCTCCATGGACGAGATAACCCAAGAAGTTCTCGATCCTGGTCATCAAGGGTGAGGATCGCAGCCTTGGCGAGGATGGAATAGAAGAAGAGCCCTGCTCTACTGAATGGTGGCTTGAGTATGAATCGGACGACTTCCTCGGTCTTCTCGTTACGAGTCAATTCATGTACCCGAAAATCTGCAAGGAGCGACTCCAATTCAGCAAGATCTTGCGGTGCATCAACTAGTCCAAGTGGAATCGCGCTCATCGCCCACTCCCTGACATATGCGTCGGCAAGCGCCGTACCTTCGAGTTGGGATTGATCTTCGCTCTTCGGTCGCACACCATCGCCCACCATCAGGTAGCTCTTGAGAAAGGAGTCAGTGAAGGCGCAGTGCACCCAGAGCAGGTATCGCTGATCCTTCGCACGATATTCGGCGCGAGATCCATCTCTCGTCACGAACTCTCCGGTGACCTTCTCGTGCATCGCGTTGACGCGGTTTGCTTCCTTTTCGATCGCTGAGCGCGAAGCAAAGGTCGTGATGGTGAGCCACTTGGTAGTGCCGGCGAGTCGACCTAACGGATCAGACTCATACCGAGAATGAGATGCGACGCCATTGAGTGGCGCTGGGTGTGTAGCCTGCAGAAGGAGCGCTCTGATGCCTCCGATGATGGTGACGACACTTCCGTGGATCTTCCAGACCGCAGACTCGGGACCAAAGAGTCCTTCATCGTTGCCAGCCTCGATCAACTTGACCCAATCAGGTCGTCCATCCTTTGAGCCCGAGACAACTTCGCGGAATCGATTCGCCAGCGGTCTGACGAAAGGAAAGCGACTCAGGTCTCGCACGGAGCAGAGAGTAGAGCGAAGAGAGTGATTCTTCCCGTCAAGGATGTCTCAAGAGGATGAACTACTTCTGATCGCCTTCGTCCTTCTTCTCCCCTGTCACGCGACCGGCATGAGCCTTCGCTGTCGGGTCACGCCTCGTCTTGATGATGCTCGCAATCACGGCAATCGTGAGGATTGCTGCGATGACGATGAGGCTGGTCGAGGTCGGGATCTTCGGGATCGGATCGTAGATATCGTGGAAGTAGAGCATGACGAGCTTTGCGCCGATGAAGACCAAGATGAATGCCAGACCCAGTGAGAGATAGACCAGTTTGTCGAGCAATCCCTTGAGGAGGAAGTACAGGGCGCGAAGTCCAAGGAGTGCGAAGGCATTGGCTGAGAAGACCAAGAACGGCTCTTGAGTGACACCAAAGGTCGCCGGTATCGAATCGAGTGCGAAGAGCAGATCGGTGGCACCGATTGCGATCATTACAAGGAACATCGGCGTAGCAAGTCGCTTACCGTCGATCCTGACGAAGAGTTTGGTGCCGTGATATTCATCCGTCATCGGCGTCACCTTGCGGACGCGACGGACGATGAAGTTCTCGTTGGGATCCGGATCCTCGTTCCAGTGACGCATCAAGCCGAAACCAGTCCAGATCAAGATCGCACCGAAGATCACGAATGTGAATGCGAAGGCCGCCAGGGCCGCGGCACCGATTGCGATGAAGATGGCGCGCAAGACGAGCGCGAGGATCACACCGATGAGAAGTACTCGTTGCTGGTAGATGGCAGGGACAGCGAACTGCGCAAGGATGATCGCGAAGACGAAGACGTTGTCGACTGAGAGTGACTTCTCCACCAAGTAACCAGCGAAGTACTCAGTTCCCCATGGACTGCCGTAGTACCACTGCACCCAGACACCGAAAGCCACTGCGATGCCGATGTAGACGACCGACCAGAGCGCTGCCTCTTTGAACTTCACTTCATGGGGATGAGCGCTCACCGTCACAAGGTCGAGGACGATCAACGCGATGATCGCAGCGACGACCACCGCCCAAACCGTGAGGGAAACATTCATCGAAGGGTCAGCGGCTAGAGCGATTGGCATTGAGAGCGAGGCTGAGAGCATGGGGCAAGCCTATGGGTGAAGGATGCTTCCTTCTTCTCGGCTCTCTCTTCGGCTCTCTCCTTAGCCTTCTCCTTCAACTGACGCGAGGCTTACTGGCGAAACCCCTAGCATTCGAACTATGTCGCTACGAGCCAATGTCTATTCACGACGAGGAGGGGTCGCTTCGAGGCAACCCCTTGCGACGAGTGCGGGTCTCTCCGTCTTAAGTGATGGAGGTAACGCCGTCGATGCAGCGATCGCAACGAGTGCGGTACTTGCCGTCGTCGAACCGGGTGATTCGCATCTTGGCGGAGATATGTTCGCCATCTATCACTCTGGGAAGGACCGCACGACTCTCGCTATCAATGGAAGCGGCGAGGCACCGCATGGTGCAACTCTCAGCGAATTCCAAGCAGGAATTCCACACCATGGCTACAAGGCAGCCACCGTGCCAGGTCTCGTCTCCGGATGGTTCGCAGTTCACGATCGATGGGGACGGCTTCCGATCGAGAAAATCCTGGCTCCTGCGATCCGTTATGCACGAGATGGATTCCCTGCGACACCAGGATTGATCAAGAGGATCAATCATCATCTCAAGAGCTATCCCGATTCAGAGGTCTTCCGACAACTACAAATCCCGACCGATGTAAGGGTCGGAGGGATCATCACTCTTCCTGACCTTGCCTGGTCCCTGAATGAGATAGCAAAGCAGGGGCGAGAAGCCTTCTATTCGACATCGATCGCGGAACGAATCGTCGCTGCGACTTCGGGTTGGTTCTCACTTGCGGACCTCGCCGCACATCGCACTCGAATCGAAGAACCGCTCCGAGCGAGATACCGCGATCAGATCATCCATGCCCAACCGCCACCGAGTCAGGGAATGATCCTTCTCTCCGAGCTGCTCCTCGCTGACCGAGTCGACGTGAAGTCGATGAGCGAGGTGGATCGGATCCACTTCCTCGTCGAAGCCAAGAAGATTGGCTTCACAGATCGCTATGCGACTCTCGGTGATCTCCCCGAGACCAAGGATCGCGTCGCGAAGGTCTTGAGTGAGCCCCACATCTCCCGCCGCTTGCATGAGATCGAGATGGCTACCGCGCGTACTGCTCCTAGAGAAGTTAGTGAAGGAGAGGACACCACCTATTTCCTTGCCGCCGATGATGAGGGCAATGCCATCTCATGGATCCAGAGCGTCTTCCATGGCTTCGGCGCTGCCTTCGCGGTGGAAGGAACTGGCATCCTCTTGAACAATCGATTGACTGGGTTCTCGCTCGATGAGACCTCTCCCAATCTCATCGCCCCTGGAAGGCGCCCCGCACATACGCTCAATGCATTCATCGTCACTCATTCCGATGGATCGCTCCATCTCGTCAGTGGTACTCCGGGCGCGAACATCCAAGTCCAAACGAATGCGCAGATCATCAGCAATGTGATCGATCTCGAAATGAACGCACAGGAAGCCGTTGATGCACCGCGGTGGCAACATCTCATCGCTCCGGGTGAGTCTGCCGGAATCGAGGGATACACCGGCACATTGCAGTTGGAATCACGATTCGACGATGGCACGATCGAAGGATTGCGATCGAAAGGTCATGAAGTGGCTGCCATCACACCGTATGGACATGGCTCTGCTGTGCAGTTGCTCAGGGTGTTGGAAAATGGGACGTATGAGTTCGGTTCTGACCCACGATGCGAAGGTCTGGCTATCGGGCTTTGATCCGCTTCGCTAGAGTGCTCGCATGACCCACGAAGTGATCGATGCATACAAAGTTTCTGGAGACCGATTCGTCTCGATAGCACGTGCGAGCAGTGACGCCGACATGGCTAAAGTTCCGGCAGAGAATGAATGGAACGGCGCCTTCATCGTCCACCACATGGCCGACTTCGAAATCCACTTCGCTCATCGAATCTTGCGACTTCTCACTGAGGAGAATCCGGAGATCGCTGGCTATAGCGAGGATCCATACCCAGGAAACCTCAACTACGCCGCTCGTGATTGGAAGACCTCGGTTCAGTTGATCGAAGCCACTCGCAAGACCATCACTGATGTCCTCTCCCGGGTCGATGAAGCTTCGCTCTCCCGCCCCGGTGTGCACTCAGAGCGAGGAGCGATCAAGCTTCAAGACATCGTCAAGAGCGCGGCTAATCACATCAACGCGCACGCAGACCAACTCGAAGCAGCGCTCAACTCCTAACGAGCGCCTTCTCCATGTTCTCTGGGCTCTCTTTCCTAGCGATTCCGCTCGCCTCCATCTCGGAGTGGACGGAAGGGATCTTGATCGAGACAACTCCGCTCCTCATCTATCTGACCCTCTTCCTCTTCGTCTTCATCGAGACCGGAATACTTATCGCCTTCTTCCTTCCTGGCGACTCTGTCCTCTTCGCCGCGGGATTCATCGCGGCAAGTCGTGAGGACACTTCGATCACGGTCCTGGTGACCGTGATCTTCTTGGCCGCCTTCTTAGGGGATCAATTCGGGTTCGTCCTCGGCCGCCACTTCGGACGGCCATATCTCGACAAGTATCAGGCACCCAAGTTACGAAAGATGATCGCACGCGCTGAGCGCTTCTACGAGAAGTACGGTTACTCGGCGATCATCCTGGCGCGCTTCTATCCATGGATCAGGACGATCGTGCCACCGCTCGCAGGAATCAGCCGGATGAACTACTACAAGTTTCTCTCCGCCAACATCATCGGAGCCTTCCTCTGGGGAATCGGTATCACGATGCTTGGCTACTACGCAGCCTCGATTCCTTTGCTTGAAGAGTCAAGCCATTGGATCGCTGCCTTCTTCATTCTTCTGACCATCGCGCTCTCGGTGCGCAATTACATCAAGGCCAAGCGCGAACTCTGATCAACGTTTGATGCTGTAGCCCTTAGGGCACTTAGGGGCTTTTCCGGTGACGACTTTCTGCACTTTCCCTTTGACGCATGTGATCGAAGCTCGATTCGTCCCCTTGTTTGGCGCTGTGTTGCCAATCGACTTCTTTGCTGGCGGCATCTTCACGCTCACGGTCGGTGATGAGAAGCCGAAGTTATAGGCGCGGATCTCGAAGACATCGAGTTCCTTCAAGTATCGAGAGTTGTAGGTCGCGACATCAGACTTTCCTGCCTCATAGGAGATCTCGACTCGAGCGACTTGTCCGGCCACACTCGGTTCGAGATTGAATGCGCGTCGTATGACATCGCCCTTGATCGAGACTTCCATCCATCCCTTGTTGAGGGTCTTGCGATCGAAGAGGAAGTGCGGACCCGACATCGGCACCACGATCGCGCCTTCATCTTGGTTGTATTGCACCTGTCCGAGCGATCCCGTAGGACCTGAAACGAAGATGCCTCCTGCTGGGAAACCCTTCAACTTCTCGAACTGGAAGACATAGGGCATGAGCTGGATTGCAAACCCGGTGGAAGCGGTCTCTGCGTAAGACTCTGGATGCTTACAGACCTCACGTTGATCCTGCCGAAAGTCCCGTGGCTGTCCGGGGATCAAGCACTGCCATTGATTCGGGAAGACGGTTCCCTGGATGTAGGTCAGTGCGACACCATCGCCGCTCTTGCCGAAAGTGATCAATGGGTTCTTCATGTTCGCCGTGATCGCCCCGGCATTCGCAGCTACAGAGTTCGACTTCAGCGCTATTCGCCAGGTCGACCCGTCAGGAACAGTCTGAGCGCTCCAACCGTCGGCGCGATCCCAGGTGCGCTTCACTCCTTGATCGACCCATTGGTAGATATCGAAGAACGGTCCACGCCCATTGATCATGAGACGGAAGACCAGATCATTGCCGTCAGGAAGTAGTCCGGATGCCGTGTAACACGCATCATGGAGATAGACGCCATTGGGACCATTGGGGTTCGGCGGTATGGCCTCACAAGGTTTCGTCGGATCCATCGGAAAGTCAGTGTCGGTATAGGAAGTCTTCTTGTAGACGAACTTCTGGTTGAGTGATGGGACCGTCTTCTTCCAGACGATGCTGGAGTAATCCAATTGTCCGTTGGCATCACGTTTCTCTGATGCAGGATCGCTGAACTCGACGCTCTCAACGCAATCCGTGCTCCTGAATCCGAGGGAGCAATCGACCCAGAAGTTCGTCTCAGACGAGTAGTACTCCTCGGAATTCGAGAAAGGGGTAGCGACTGCAGTGAGGACTAGAGCAAGAGCCATGATGATCGACTTTCGGATCATGTGCGAGAGGTTACTCGGCTCAGCTCTCCCTTGACTAGAGAACGGGGGCGGTGAGAGATGTGGCGAGCAGTTCCCTGACCATCGGAACGACTTTCGTCGCATAGAGCTCGATCGAGCGCAACAACTTCTCGTGCGGCATGGGGCCAGTCGCATACTTCAGGTCGAAGCGCGTCGCACCGACGGCCCGCATCGCGTAGGCAATCTTGCGCGCCACCGTCTCTGGCGAACCCACGTAGAGCGATCCTTGCCTTACTTCAGCGATGAAGTGACCCTTGTCGATCACTCCCCACCCGCGTTCTCTGCCGATTCGTCCGAAAGAGGTCTGATAGTGCGGCCACTGCTCTTCGATCGCCTGCTCATCGCTATCGGCGATGTGACCGGGCGAATGGATCGAGATCGGTAGTTCTGACTTTCCATACTTCGTAAGCGATTCCTTGTAGAGCGCCGCATAGGGGGCGAAGCGCGCAGGGTCACCGCCGATGATCGCAAGCGCCATCGGGATACCGAGTCGAGCAGCACGGACCACCGACTCCGGCGATCCGCCGACTCCTACTCTTAGCGGGATGCGGCCGCGCTCCGTCTTTGGATAGACCTCTTGGTTATGCAATGGAGCGCGAAGATCACCAGACCACGTGATCGCCTTCTCCTCCAATAACTCCACCAACAGTTCTAACTTCTCTTCGAAGAGTCGGCCATAGTTATGAAGCTCATAGCCAAAGAGCGGGAATGACTCGGTGAATGATCCGCGGCCTGCCGTGATCTCTGCACGACCACGAGAGAGACCATCGACGGTGGCGAATCCTTGGTAGATGCGCACCGGATCCGCGCTGGAAAGGACTGTCACGCCAGAACCCAAGATGATCCGTGAAGTGCGCGTTGCGATTCCGGCGAGGACAGTCTCTGGCGAGGAGATCGCGAAGTCATCTCGGTGATGCTCTCCGACATTGAAATGGTCAAGACCTAGTTGGTCCGCGAGGACTGCTTCCTCAACTACATGTCGAAGAACCGCGCCAGCACTCTCCGGGATCCCGTGAGCATCCACGGTCATATCGCCGAAAGTATCTAGACCGAAACGGTGATTCTCGGACATCCTCTTGCCTCCATCGAAGTGACCCAACTCTGATTCAGATGCGGGGAAGAATACCTGATAGTTGAATCTTCAACTACTTTTAAGAATCCTGCTTCGCTTCCTCCTCAGCGACCTTCTTGCGGACTTCCTCCATGTCGAGAGCGCTCACTTGTGTGATGAGGTCATCGAGAGCATTTCCTGGGAGCGCTCCGGGTTGGCGGAAGAGCAGGATGCCATCACGGAAGATCATCAATGTCGGGATCGAGGAGATCCCTGCCGCCTGCGAGAGCGCCCCTTCGGCATCGGTATCGACCTTGGCGAAGGTGAGATCCGGGTACTTCTCACTCGCTGCCTCGAAGACGGGTGCGAACTGACGGCAAGGGCCACACCATGCCGCCCAGAAATCGACAAGTACCGTTCCTTCTTTGGAGATGAGAGTCTCGAATTCCTCTCCAGTCACATTGATCGTCGCCATGCGACGCAACTTATACCCTGGGGGTATAAATGCAATCGCAGGCGGATCAAGAGATGGATCGAAGAGCTAGCGAAGGAGTGAGAGATGACTGAAGAAGGCATACATACCCACGGTAGAGATGTACTTGATCAACTTGCGCCCGAGGGGCGAGCGCTCCGAGAGTTGATCCCTGACGTCTATAAGGCATTCGCCGATCTCTCCAAAGCCGCGCATGCACCAGGCGTGCTCTCGCCCGTAGAGAAGGAATTGATCGCCCTAGGTATCGCCGTCGCTCGTGAGTGTGACGGTTGCATCGCATCCCATGCGCGTTCCCTTGCGATGAAAGGGGCTACCGAGACCCAGGTTGCTGAGGCGCTTGGCGTCTGCATTCAGATGCTGGGTGGACCAGGGACTGTCTATGGTCCGCGAGCGTTCGCTGCCTTCCGTTCCTTTATGGCACCGAAGGAGTAGCGGAGCTCAAGAGTTCACCACGTCATTGATCAGCGAACGAAGACCTCTCGCCCTGCTTCCCTATCCATCTTGATCAACTCTCGCACGCCTTCGACTGCGACCTTGAGGAGCGAGTCAAGAGGTGGCATCGGATCCTTGGCATGGACCATTGCAATCCCACCAGCTCGTGCCTTGAGCATCGAAGAGACGATGTAGATACCGGCGGCCTCCATCTCGGAACAGAGCGCGCCACCTAACTCCCATGCCCGCCAGCGACTTAGAAGTTCGTCGGCAACGCCCATCCGCTCGGGTTCATGTTGACCATAGAAGGAATCCTTCGATTGCGAGATACCGGTGCGATGTGGCGCTCCAAGCCTCTTCGCTGCGATCTGGAGGGCACGCGTCACATCAAGGTCTGCGACTGCTGGGAATTCAATCGGTAGGTAGTGCTTCGTCGTTCCTTCATCTCTAATCGCTGCGGAGATGATCGCCAAGTCACCTGACCTGAGATCCTTCTGGATGTGTCCTGAGGTACCGACGCGCACGAAGGTATCTGCGCCACATCGATAGAGCTCTTCGACTGCGATCGCAGCAGAGGGGCAACCAATTCCGGTCGACGTGACGGAGACCGGGACACCATCAAGGGTTCCGGTG